>JAITCS010000175.1 GCA_031282935.1 Cellulomonadaceae bacterium | reverse complement strand
CCCAGTAGATGTCGCCGTAATTGAAGTTGGGATGGGCGGGAAATGGGATTCCACCAATGTTGCCGATGGTGACATTGCGGTATTCACGCCCATTGGGTTTGACCATCAGCAGTGGTTAGGTGACAATTTATTCGACATCGCCGCCACCAAGTCAGGCATCATAAAACCAAATGCCACAGTAATCCGAAGTGTGCAAGAACCAGAAGTTGCCGACATTCTGGACCAAAAAGCAAATGACGAAAACGCCCGCGTGCTGCGCGAGAGTCAAGAACTTTTCGTTGTGGATCGCCAATTCGCTGTGGGTGGGCAAGTGCTGACTCTGCAAACTCCGGCAGCCACCTATGAAGGGCTTTTCTTGCCGCTGCATGGAAAGCATCAAGCGCATAATGCTTTGTTGGCGCTCGCGGCGGTTGAAACTTTGTTAGGCGGCCGTAAAGCGCTTGATCCCGAATTGGTTGCCGAGGGTTTCGCCACGGTTTCATCACCCGGACGGCTAGAGTTGGTGAAAGATTCGCCCACTATTTTGGTAGATGTTGCCCATAATCCGCATGGCGCCAGGGCGTTATGCGAAGCACTTAGTGAGGCGTTCAATTTCAACAATCTTATTGGCGTTGTGGGTATGATGGCCGATAAAGATGTTGACGGCTTCTTGAGTGAAATTGAGCCACAACTAGACAAAATCATCCTAACCAAAAACTCTTCCGCGCGGTGCGCCGATCCATCCGACATTTACGGTACTGCGGTAGAGATATTTGGTGAAGATAGAGTGATTGTGCAACCGAATCTGCCTGAGGCGCTTGCCGAGGCGGTGGAATTAGCGGAAGCTGCCGACGCTACCGGCATGGGCACGGGCGCCGGGGTGCTGGTGACCGGGTCAGTGGTGACGGTGGCGGACGCCCGCAAACTCCTGGGGCGGAGGTAACGCCTTGCGTGGCGGAGTGGCGTCGTTTTACGTTGCGGCGTCAGGTGAGCGACAAGTTGCCCGTTCTTGTCCGTGCAGTAATTTAGGGTCAAGGACATGATCCTTATTACGCCGGGCGCCCTTCCGATTGCCGTGTGGATATTCCTTGCCACGGCGTTGTTGATCGGTATTAGTTTGCTGCTTTGGGCGCTGCTGGTGCGCCCGCGCAAGCTAAAGAAGGGCCGCTCCATCGCGGAATTACGGGCAAATGCGCCCACTGCGCCCCACGTCACCAAGACCACACAGCCAGGCTTAGCGGCTGGGCCGGGTGTGGGAGCGGGGGCGCAGCCGGGTTCGCGTCCAATAGTGCCCAGCCTAGACACTCCAGAGGCCACCGCGACCAGGCTCGGCAGGCTGCGCAGCCGGTTAGCGCGCTCCGGCTCCCCACTGGGAGCCCGGCTCCTTTCACTCTTGTCCCGCGACCACTTGACCGAGGGCGATTGGGATCAAATCGAGGAAACGCTGCTCGTTGCCGACGTTGGCGCCGGGCCAGCCGAAGAGTTAGTCCAAGCGCTCAAGACGCGCGTGCGAGTTGAGGGCACCGCCGAACCAACCCGCGTGCGCGCCATGCTCCGCGAGGAACTGATAAAACTCGTTGACCCCACCATGGACAGGTCATTGAATCTGGTGCCCAAATACGGGGTGAAACCTGCTGTCATATTGGTGGTGGGCGTCAACGGTACGGGGAAAACCACGACTATCGGCAAGCTTTCCAGGGCACTCGTGGCCGATGGTCACACGGTTCTGCTAGGTGCGGCTGACACTTTCCGGGCCGCCGCCGCAGACCAACTCCAGACCTGGGGCAAGCGGGTCGGGGTGGAAACCGTGCGGGCCGACAGAGATGGCGCTGACCCGGCTGCGGTCGCTTTCGAGGCGGTGCAACGCGGCAAAGAAGAGGCGGTGGATGTGGTAGTTGTGGACACCGCAGGGCGCTTGCAAAACAAAACCGGCTTGATGGATGAGCTAGGCAAGATAACTCGGGTGATAAACAGCCAGGCGGAGTTGAACGAAGTGCTTCTAGTGCTTGACGCCACCACGGGCCAAAACGGGATGCAGCAAGCGCGGGTGTTCTCGCAGGTGGCGGGGGTTACGGGCATCGTGCTCACCAAGTTGGATGGCACGGCCAAGGGCGGCATCGTGATTTCGGTGCAACGCGAACTCGGCGTGCCCGTGAAGCTGATCGGCTTGGGGGAGGGGCCAGACGATTTGGCACCCTTTGACGCCGCGCAGTTCGTGGACGGGATTCTGGGGTAGTTCGCAGGGGATTCACGCTGGGAGGTTGGAGCCTCGGGGTCGTGGGGGCGGGCGCTACGGTTGTGGGATTCTAGGGTCATCCCAATCAGTTGCGGCACATCACAAAGTTATTCGGCGAGGTTGTTTAGCCATAGTTGAGCAGAGAGGTAGATTAAGCTCGTGAGCCTAACTGATACTCAGGTCCGCCCTGGAGCGCCGCTGCCAAGTGAGTTCCCCGATTTTGATGCGCCCGTCGGCCCCACAAATGAGGTTTATGTGGAACCGCTGGTGCACGCACCTCGGCCTGGCATGTTCTCCTGGGTAAAAGAGGCTCGGGTTGAGTCCATCGGGGACGACCGTGATCTTGATGATTTCCACGAATTTGGCATGGATGTGTTCCCAATGCGTCCCACGCGAAAAGTGCGACTGCCGTGGCTCAAGTTTTTAGCTGGGCTCGCCGTGCTTGCCGCGCTTTCCATGGGCGCGGTCGGGTATCTCACCGGAGCCTGGGGCAACATGCCCGAGCTGCAACCAGTGCTGGTCACCGGAGCCGCAGACGATGAAGTGCCGCCGCCAGCCCCCGTGCAACCCACCGCCCCGCCAGCCGATTACGGTGAGGAGGGCGAGGATGAAGACGGCGAGAACGGCGAAGGCGAGCAATCCAACGTCCGGGTCGCTTTCGCGGCCACGGGCGCCAACATGCGCGCCAACTCCACGGAGAACAGCCAGGTGATCGCGGTTTTGCCAGCAGGCTCTGAAGCTGAGGTCACAGGGGATCCGGTGAACGGCTGGGTGCCAATCAACTTCGGCGGCCAAGCGGGCTGGGTGTGGGGCTCGCTGGTGCAGTTGCGCTACGGGTCAGCGCCCGCCGGTGGGGGAGCTGCTGGTGAGGCCACGGAACCGGAGGGGCCAGAGTTTGATCCAGACTTCGAGACCTCAATCGCCCACATTCGCAACAGCACCAACCTGCGCCCCGCCCCAAGCATCAGCAACCAACCGCTGCGAGTGGTGGCTCGCGGCGCCGAAATCACCGTGATCGGGCCGGTCGCTGGTGGTTGGGTGCCGATTGAGTACCAGGGAACGCGCGGCTACGTCGCGGCGCAGAACGTTGACCTCACGCCGCCGGGCTAGAAACTCGCACGACCAGCCTTGCTGGCTTCCGCGGGCGGCGCTCAGGGAAATCGCGCGGCGGGACTTGCTGCCTCGCATGTTAGCAATCAGGATCATCGCGCGGCGCGGGTGAGTCCCATTGCGCCTCAACGCTGAAATGGCCTGAGTCGCGGGATTTGAGCGAATCGCGGCCATGAGCTAAGGTGGCAGGTGAGTACCGCTATATTTGGTGTGCCTGGTAGCAAATGCAATCCGCTGCCCTGCGCGTAACCAAAGATCACTATCCCGATATTGTTGTAACGAAAGCTCCTAGACGTGTTTAACTCCCTTTCCGACCGGCTTACCGCAACTTTCAAGAACCTGCGCGGACACGGCCGCCTCACGGAAGCCGACATTGATGGCACCATTCGTGAGATTCGTCGCGCCCTGCTTGACGCCGACGTGGCAGTCGAGGTGGTGCGGGAGTTCACGGGCGCTGTTCGGGAGCGAGCATTGGGCACGGAACTGTCCGGCGCGCTCAACCCCGCCCAGCAGATGGTCAAGATCGTCCACGAGGAACTGATCGGGGTGCTCGGTGGCCAAACTCGTACCCTGCAATGGGCGAAAAACCCGCCCACGGTAATCATGTTGGCCGGTTTGCAGGGCGCCGGAAAAACTACTCTGGCAGGCAAGCTCGGCCTGGCCTTGCGCGAGCAGGGCCACACGCCGTTGTTGGTGGCCGCCGATTTGCAGCGCCCTAATGCCGTAACCCAGTTGCAGGTTGTCGGGGAACGCGCCGGGGTTAAGGTTTTCGCCCCACACAAGGGCAATGTTGGCGCCTCCGACGAGGACGCCCCCCTGATCGCTGGCTCCGAAGAGTGGGCCCAAGCGGAGCGGGCCATTGAAGAGGCCCGCGCGGAAGCGGAACGCCAAGCGGCCGCAGCCCGAGAGGTTGCGGCACGCCAAGCCGCTCAGCAGGCTGCCGCCCAACAAGCCGCCGACGAGGCCGCTGCGAGGGCCGCCGCCGAGCAGCAGCGCGGACGTTTCGGTAATCTTTTCCGGCGCCCCGGTGCGGCACCGGCGCCAACTCAGCCAGGCACTCCATCGGGCAGCCCAGCAGGAGCGGCGCCACAAGCTCCGCAGCCGCTCGGCGCAGATCGCACTCAAGCGGTACAAGTCGCCTTGCCGCCGCGCCGCGAAGTCGCCGACCCTGTTCAGGTTGCCCGTGACGGCCTGGCGTTCGCCCGCGAGAAACTCTATGACGTCGTAATCATTGACACGGCTGGTCGTCTGGGCATGGACACCGACCTGATGAAGCAGGCGTCGGACATCCGCGACGCGACCAACCCGGACGATGTGCTCTTCGTGATTGACGCGATGATCGGCCAGGACGCCGTCGCCACTGCTAAAGCGTTCCAAGAGGGCGTGGGCTTCACCGGGGTTGTCCTGGCGAAACTAGACGGTGACGCGCGAGGTGGCGCCGCGTTGTCGGTGGCCTCCGTGACGGGCCGCCCCATCATGTTCGCGTCCACTGGCGAGAAGTTGACCGACTTTGAGGTGTTCCACCCCGACCGGATGGCGTCCCGCATCCTCGACATGGGCGATATCCTCACCCTGATCGAGCAGGCGGAGCGCGCCTTCGACGCCGCCGAGGCCGAGAAAATGGCCGCCAAGGTCGCCAAGGGGGAGGACTTCACGCTCGCCGATTTCCTGGTGCAGATGGAGCAAATGAAAAAGATGGGCTCCATGAAGAAGATGCTCGGCATGTTGCCGGGCATGGGCGAAATGCGCGAAGCCATCGAGAACTTTGACGAGCGCGAGGTGGACCGGATCAAGGCCATCATCCAGTCCATGACCCCTGGGGAGCGAGAGCAGCCCAAGATCATCAACGGGTCACGGCGCGCCCGAATCGCGAAGGGTGCTGGCACCACCACCACGGCCGTCAACCAGTTGCTGGACAGGTTCGCGGACGCCCAAAAGATGATGCGGCAGGTGAAGAACGGTGGCGGCCTACCGGGTATGCCTGGGATGCCGGGCCTTGGAGGGCGTGGCAAGAAAGCCGGGGCCAGAACAGCGGCACCGCAGCAGGGCAAGAAGGCTAAATCGGGCAACCCGGCCAAGCGGGCGCAGCAGGAGAAGGAGGCGCTCGCGAAGGCGTTGGGCGGCCCCAACTCCGGCAACGCTTTCGGCGCCAACGCCAACGCGGGGAGCGCGTTCGGGTTCTAGGCCCGCCGGTTCGGACTATGTGGTTTCGACAGGCTCAACCACCGGGTTGCCGCAGCCCGAGTGGAGAGTGCCCTCGCGGATTCTACCGAGGCCAGGAGGGAGCAGGGAGCGGAGCGACCACGGGTTCAACCGCCGGGTTTGCTGACTGCGCGGTTGCACCGCGCCCTTTAGCGCTTGGTGTCCGGTTGGCAGGAGCCTAAATTCGGTTTGGGAAATTTGTGGTTTCGGGGGGTGGTTTCGGTGACCGACGCAGCCCGAGTGGAGAGTGCGCTCGCGGATTCTCCCGAGGGCCAGGAGGGATTAGGGAGCGGAGCGACCACAGGCTCAACCACCGGGCAGGTGGTTTCGACAGGCTCAACCACCGGGTTCTGACATGCCGTCGGTTGAGCCCCGTCGAAACCACGGCTCAAACACCGGGAAACACGCGCCGCTAGGCCAGCATTTCCCGCGCCCGGCGCCCGATTCATGTTAAATTGAGGCGGTGACTGGTGACCCCTTAGCGCCCGAGAGCGACGCGGAAGTGCTGCCTGCCGAGGCCCCTTTGATGCCAGACGCTAATTCGAGCACCATATTTTCCAGGCTCGCCCAGATTGAGCGCAATATTGATCCCCAGGTTATGGGGGCGCCGCTGAAGTATAACG
>JAITCS010000157.1 GCA_031282935.1 Cellulomonadaceae bacterium | reverse complement strand
GCCGGGATGGTTGGGCGCGAAAACAGTGATGGGTTTCGCGGCCACAGTGGCGTCTGGGAACTTGACGGTGCGGCCTATTACAGTGTGTAAAAGGTTGTCGCCGAATGCCTCGTGAACTCGATTGACCACCTCACGCGAATGTAGGGTGCGCGCATCAAACATGGTGGGCAAAACACCATCAATTTGCAGGTGGGGGTTCAGGCGCTCTGCAACCTTCTCAATCGTGTCCTTCAGCAAGGCAACACCACGTAAAGCAAGGAACTCACATTCGAGCGGAATCAGTACGCCTTGCGCGGCGGTCAAAGCATTCACAGTGAGCAGCCCCAAAGAAGGCTGGCAGTCAATCAGCACCACATCGTAAAAGTTAAGAGCCGTTCGCAGGGTTCGAGCCAGAATGGATTCGCGCGCCACTTCGCCGACCAGTTGCACCTCAGCAGCGGACAGGTCAATGTTCGCGGGCACTAAATGGAGGTTCGGCACAGTGGTGGGCACAATAACATCCTCGATGGCCACCTTGCGATCCATCAACAACTCATAGACGCTCAAGTTCTGCTTGTTGGGTCCCACCCCCAAACCAACTGAAGCACCACCCTGGGGGTCGAAGTCAACCACCAACACGCGGCGTCCATATTCGGCCAGCGCGGCGCCCAAGTTGATTGTGGAGGTCGTTTTCCCAACCCCGCCCTTTTGATTACACACTGCAATGACCCGGGCCGGGCCGTGGGAATCCAGGCGCGGCGGCTTCTTAAACACGGGCATGGGCCGCCCAACAATATCAACAATCCCACCGGGGGCCGCTTCTGGAACCGCTTGCAGATACCCGGTTTCCACCGGCACTGGATCGGATAGCAGGTAATCTATGGCTGCTTCACTCACAAGGCCAAAATACACCGCTGTGATTCGCAACACAGGTTGCCGCGCCGAGTTGCCGAAAATCGGGTTTCATCGGGCAAAGTTCGCGCCAACCCCGCCAACGGCTCCGACCCAAAATCACGCGGTGTCAAAAAGCCCCAGCGTCCAACCCGTACAGGCGTCAAAAAGAGCACAGCGTCACAAAGCGCGCGGGTGCGAGGAAGCATAAACCTCGCGCAGCGTATCCCGCGTAACCATCGTATATATCTGCGTGGTGGTCACTGAGGCGTGCCCCAAAAGCTCTTGCACCGTGCGCACATCAGCCCCGCCGCTGAGCAAATGCGTCGCAAACGAGTGCCGCAAAGTGTGCGGGGAAATGTGTTCGGATAATTCCGCCCGCGCGGCAGCGTTTTGGATAATTTCCCAAACAGATTGGCGCGACAACCGTTGCCCCCTAGTGTTCAGAAATAGCGCATGAGTATTGGTCTTAGCGTTTTGTAAAAAAACAGGTCGGCTGCGCACCAGATAATCATAAACCGCTTCGTAAGCGTAAGAGCCCACTGGCACAAGTCTTTCTTTATTCCCTTTCCCGATTACGTTGATCAGCAAAACATCACCTTTATCGTGGTCGGGCGGAAAAGCGTCAGTATCCAACGCCGTCACCTCACTGACCCGCGCGCCCGTGGCATACAACAATTCCAATAGTGCTTTGTCGCGCAACGCCACCGGGTTATCCCCCGTCCAGGCTGCTTCAAGCAAGCGGCGCACCGCGTCAATGGACAAGGCGTGAGGGAGTCTTTTTGACAACGAAGGCGCTTTAATGTTGGCAGCGGGGTCAATATCGGGAAACTCCACCTCGGTCGCAGCGAACTTATGAAAACCGCGCACCGATGCCAACATTCGCGCCACTGAGGCCGGCGCCAATGCCCTCCCCCCGTCCAACCCCTGGCGCACCAAAGCTAAATACGAGCGAATGTCAGACGCAGAAACATCAACCAAACCGGACAAGCCCTGGCTCGCCAGCCAAACGCAATACCGCTGCAAATCTCGCCGATACGCCGCCAAAGTGTTTCCCGATAACCCCCGTTCCGAGGTCAAATGGCTCAAATAGGAGCTCAAACCGCCCGCAAGGCCAGCCCCGACCTCCTCCCGAAACTCGGGCGACAGCCCGCCAGCCCCCCGCGCAGCCGATGCGGCCTTACGCCTCATAGCTCGATTATATGACCACAACAACCAAATCTCGGTGACATTTACGTTGCAAAATTGGCCACACCGACTAGGGTAACGAATCGGATACTTATGCCAAAAACTAAACCCGAATTGAGGACACTGTGAGTTTCGACCCCGCCGTCACCCCACTGAATTGGACTGCCGAGGATCAAAAGGCCGTCACTGCTATCAAGGCGATGGCCGCTGACGCCGTTGAGAAGGCCGGTAACGGGCACCCTGGCACCGCGATTTCGCTGGCTCCGGCGGCGTATTTGCTGTTCCAGAAGGTGATGCGGCTCGATCCGAGCGACCCGAACTGGATTGGGCGTGACCGTTTCATCTTGAGCTGCGGGCACTCCTCGCTCACGCTGTACCTGCAACTGATGCTCGCCGGGTACGGGCTGGAGGTTTCCGACATCGAGGCTTTGCGCCAGGAGGGTTCCTTGACCCCCGGCCACCCCGAGGTGGGCCACACCAAGGGCGTTGAGATCACCACTGGGCCGCTCGGGCAGGGTTTGGCGAGCGCCACCGGGTTCGCAATGGCGTCGCGGCGTGAGCGGGGGCTGCTGGATCCGGACGCTCCGGCTGGCACCTCCCCATTCGATCATCATGTTTATGTGCTTTGCGGTGATGGTGATATTCAAGAGGGCGTCGCTTTTGAGTCTGGCGCGCTCGCGGGACATCAAGAACTCGGTAATTTGATCGTAATTTGGGATGATAACCACATTTCGATTGAGGGCCGCACTAATATCTCTTTCTCAGAGGATGTGCTAAAGCGGTATGAGGCGATGGGCTGGCATGTGCAGCGTGTTGATTGGACGCATGGTGGGAAAGAATATTCTGAGGATATGCCCGCTTTAGCCCAGGCTCTTGAGGAAGCAAAAAAGGTTACGGATAAGCCTTCTATTATTGCTTTGCGCACTATTATCGGTTGGCCAGCGCCCACTAAGCAGGACACTTATGCGGTGCACGGTTCGGCGCTCGGTAAGGATGAAGTTGCCGCGCTCAAGAAGGTGCTCGGGCTCGACCCGGAGAAGTCTTTCCAAATTGGTGACGATGTGCTGGCCTACACCCGCCAGGTTGGCGAGCGCCAAAAGGGTGAGCGCGCCGAGTGGGAAGCGGCTTTCGCCAAGTGGTCGGCTGCCCACCCAGAGCAGAACGCGCTGCTGAAGCGCCTGGAAAGCCATGAGCTGCCCGCCGGTTGGACCTCGGCGCTGCCCACCTGGGAGGCTTCCGAGAAAGGCGTTGCCACGCGCGTAGCCAGTGGTGATGTGCTGTCCGCTTTGGCGCCGGTGTTGCCGGAACTCTGGGGCGGTTCGGCTGACCTCGCTGGCTCGAACAACACCACGATGGCGGGTGTGGACTCGTTCATTCCGTTCGACCACCAGACCGAGCAGTGGAAGGGTGGGCCTTACGGTCGCACCTTGCACTTCGGTATTCGCGAGCACGGCATGGGAGCCATCCTGAACGGTATCGTTCTGAACGGCTTGACCCGCGCTTACGGTGGCACTTTCTTCCAGTTCGCAGACTACATGCGCGGCGCGGTTCGGTTGGCAGCGTTGATGGGCGCGCCGTCAATTTTCGTTTGGACGCACGATTCGATCGGTCTTGGCGAGGACGGCCCGACACACCAGCCGGTGGAGCACTTGTGGGCTTACCGCGCGATCCCTGGTTTGGATATTGTGCGCCCTGCCGATGCTAATGAGACCGCGCAGGCTTGGCGGGGTATCTTGGAGGATACCAAGCACCCGGCGGCGATCATTTTGTCGCGGCAGAACCTGCCCGTGTTCCCGCGTGGTGGTGACTCCGGTTTCGCCTCCGCTGAGGGCGTGCTCAAGGGTGCTTACACTTTGGTTGATTATTCCGATGCCGGTTCTTTGCCGGACGTCATTTTGATCGGCACAGGTTCTGAGGTGCAGCTTGCAGTCAAGGCCGCTGAATCCTTGAAAGCCGAGGGGATCAAGGCCCGCGTGGTTTCTGCGCCTTGCCTGGAGTGGTTCGCACGCCAGAGCCCGGAATATCGGGAATCCGTGTTGCCGAAGGCCGTCAAGGCGCGCGTCGCGGTTGAGGCCGGGATTGCGCAGGGTTGGTACGAGTATGTGGGCAGCGACGGCCGCGTGGTATCGCTGGAACACTTCGGCGAGTCGGCCCCGGCTGAGGTGCTGTTCGCCAAGTACGGGTTCACCCCGGAAAACGTGGCCGCCAAAGCCAAAGAGTCCATCGCGGCGGCAAAGGCCTAATTTATCGTCCAAAATAGAAAACCGCCTGAGCCTGGAGAACCCGGCTCAGGCGGTTTTTGCTTTCCGTCTAGCAAAACCTCACCTCTCGTAAAAGTCGCAAAATATCAGTGCCAATTTATTTCCAAATTTGCTGCCGCCTGTGCTAAACGTTTATCGTTAGTCCAGATTTTACCGTTGGTTCACGTAGTTGACAATTACCCAATTTCCCTCCGGGGTCTGCCAGATTCGCCAATCGAAAAGCTGGTGGATGCTGGCGTGTCCAAGACCGGGATCGCAAGGGCTTTGGGTCGGAGTTCGTCAACGATTTGTTGGGAGATTCACGCCGAATTCGTCATTAATGAATTCAATCGTTTCAGCGTCTTGGAGGGGCGCCACAGTTTGATATACGTATGCCTTAAGACCTTTCCGCCATTTCGCATGATCGCTCGAATATGCATCTATCCAGTCTATTTTTGCGACGTATTCGCACTTCTCAAGGTCACTCGAGTCGTGCGTAATTCCCCTCTCTTCGATGTCAAATTCTTCAAGCTTCTTGCCATGAATTCGGAAATCTCGATATGGAACCGCAGCCGAAATAACTCGCCCCACCCCCACATAACCATTACGCTTAGTACCCACCAGCTTGACGGCGACTATATCGCCCACGGCAAGCTTCTTTGCAGCGTCACTGTATTTAGATCCTCCACCAGCGGCATAAAATCCGAATTCTCGACAATCGTCCCAATTTCGGTGCTGGTTGTTCATAATATGGGCCATCCAGAGGTTTGAGCTGCCGGAATTAAAATTTAGGG
>JAITCS010000086.1 GCA_031282935.1 Cellulomonadaceae bacterium | reverse complement strand
TGGGCGGGCATATCCGCAGCCGACATGGCCGCTACCACTGGCCAGTCTGGCACCCACAGGGCGGCGGTGCGCGCAGCGGTGCCGATGGGCGCAATGGAGCCAAGCGACGCAGGTGTGGGTGCGGGCCACGCGGGCGTAGCGGAGCTAAGGGACGCGGGCGAAGTGGAGCTATGGGGTGCAGGCGGTGAAAATGCAGGCAAGAGCGTAGGCATCGAGGGTGCAGGAGCTGGCGCAGACGGGGCAAGCGCAAGCAAGGAGGGAGGCGAGCACGCCAGGGTAGCACTCATGGCCATGCCAATGGCAACTCAACCGAGAAAGACTTAGGCGCTGCCGCCGCACCCCGCCCAACCCGCAACACTTGCGCCTTTACGGTCTGAAACCACCCGGCACCCCGGTCAACACCGCCCCATTGGCGGCCCAAAACCTCATAACTAAGGTGCGCCCCCTGCCAAGGCAACGTGGTAAAGAGCACGGCACCCCTTTCCCGGGCGCGCGCAGCGAGCCGCCGCCTGTCTGAATCGGAGAGGGCGGCTTGCGGGCCGACCACCACACACATTGCGTCCAAGAGCGCAGCCACTACCACGGGAGCATCGCAACCAACCTCTGGGATGAACGCTACCCGTTCGGGCGATAGCCCAGCCTGGCTTGCTGCCAGCAAACCTAGCCCTGGTAATCCGACAAAACTAACCCAACTCCCGCTGCGCGAAGCTGCGGTGAGAAATCCGAAAAGCAAATACAACCCATGTTGTACGGAAATCACCGAACCGGCAGTAATGCACCGCTGCGGAAAAAGGTGGGCTAGTTTGGGCTGCACCGGAAAATGAGCGCCAGACAAAGCAGGCTGAGCAGACAAGGCAGGCGCGGTGGACATAGCAGGCGTAGCAGACGAATTTGAGCGCCAACCTCCTGGCGACCCGAACGTTGCAGCCTGGGCGGCGGTATCCGTTTGCGGCTTGTCTAACCGCTGCCGATACGAGTGGCATTTAACCCCGGTACGTGATTCCGCCACCCGCAACGCTTCTAGGGCCTTAGCGCGGTTTCGGTCAAGCGTTGCGGGAGGCAACGAGCCAGCGCCGACCGTTTGAGTTATCAGTGTCGAATCATTTTCCATGTCAATGCCCCCTCTTTTATTCACCTCTGCTGTACGTTTGTATGATGCTATGCCGCTGCGTCTGCGTTGTCAATAGTCAAAACTGGCGTGTTGCTCCACGCAACAAACTCGCCGCAGTAGAAACAGCACGTCAAGCTCAAAATGCCAGGTCAGGCCGCAATTCCGCCCTGAGCATACCCGCCTAGCCTGAAACAAAGGCCAGCGGGCCGCCGTTCCACACATCGCGAGGCGGCGGCATCTTATTTCAGGAGCCGCGAACCCAATTTGTCGAATTGCCGCACAGGTTCGCAAATTCGCTGTCACTAACTGCTACGGTTAAGTTATGGGACTGCGCGCCCGGATCAACGCGATAGTGGAGTGGGCAAAGAACTCCCGCGTTGGTCGCACGCTCGCTTGGTTTAATGCCTGCAACGGCAGTCAATTATGTGCGGGTATTGCGTATCTTTCGCTTTTCTCGTTGTTTGCCATATTGACTGTGGGGTGGTCAGCTTTTTCTGCCTCGCTGGGTAATTATCCCGGGCTGAAAGAAGCGGTTTTAGCTCAGATAAACAGTTGGATTCCGGGTTTGATCGGGGTGGAAGAAGGCTACTTAGTTTCACCAGATCAACTAATCATCGCAAACGCACTAAACTGGGCCTCACTGGTTGCGATATTTGTGGGCCCGTACTGGATATTTCGGGTGATGACGGCATTGCGCACCGCAGTTTGCCGCGTCTGCGCCGTATCCAGGCGGGCAGGAAATGTTCTCTGGGATCAATCAACCAAGTTCTTGGGGTTCGTGATAATGGCGATTGGGGTGGTGCTTTCTGCCATTACCACTATTGCCACCGAGCATTTTGGAACCCTATTAGTGATCACTTTTGGGGTGCGGGTCAGCGAGGAAGTCAACCTAGTAATGGGTGTCATAAGCACCCTGTTGGGCGCACTGATTAACGCCATCGTGATGATTGGAGTAATTAGGCTTATTGCACGGGTCTGGTTTGCTTCCGCGCATAAACGGCGAGAACTTTGGGTTGCTTCTTTACTTGGTGGGTTATTGTTGGCGGTGTTGCGGTGGTTGGGCACCTCACTATTTGCCCGGTCTGCCTTAGGAAATCCGTTGTTAGCGCCCTTTGTGGCCATTGTTACCATTTTGGTTTTGGCGGATTTTACCGTCCGGGTGCTGCTGCTCATTTGCGCTTGGGTTTATGACCCGCCACGTCTGGATTCGCCGCGCCCAATTTGGCTGATCAAACCACGGCACCCGCAAAGCCTTTTAGACCAAAACATCACGGAGGTTTCCCCGTTCACTCCCACCTCGGACCCGCGCCCTCTCACCGGCGAGATTCCGATATTCAGGCATCCGATTCATAAACCCGCCACCCCGCCCGGCACCAAACTTGGTTCGCCCAGCGGTGTCACCGCTCCGCTGCCTCCGTCGCCGCCGTTGACTGCGCCTCTATCGCCGGTACCGTCGTTACCGTCGTCTCCGACGCTTTCCTCGTTGCCACCTCCGCCGCCAGTAGGCGTGGTCCCTGCCGACACGCCAGTCTCGCCGGTGCGGGTATCCGATCCCGTCCCGGCGCCGTGGAGTGGGTATGGAAAGCCGGGGCCTCCCGGTTATTCGGACCCTGACCCTGATTCATCGAGTGTCATCTGGAACTAAATCGCGCCAAAATTTTGTACAGATGTCCAAGACTATTGACGCGCGCCTAGCACGAGCGTTCTAATGTATATATGTCCAGCCCAGCGTACGCAGAGCTTCACGCTCATTCGGCCTTCAGCTTCCTAGATGGGGCCTCCCAGCCAGAAGAAATGGTTGCCGAGGCAGCGCGTTTGGGCTTAAGTGCGCTTGCGATAACTGACCACAACGGGTTGTACGGGGCAGTTCGGCACGCCAAGGCGGCAGCGGAACAAGGGCTTAGTGCGGTTTTCGGGGCCGAACTCTCCCTTGCGGTTGCAGCCACCGCCTCAGGGTCTGCCCAGAACCGGGTGGAAACCGTGGCCACCCTTGAGGATCGCACTGGCACGCCCGATCCGAAGGCGCAGCACTTATTGGTGTTAGCGCGCGGGCCCAGCGGGTACAAGCAGCTTTCATCGGCTATCGGCCTAGCGCACTTGGCCTCTGAGGCTAAAGCGAGGGTTGAGTTTTCCGTAGAACAACTGGGGGCGCAAGCAAAAGGGGAGTGGTTAGTGCTCGCAGGGTGTCGCAAAGGTGCCGTGCGGCAAGCGCTCACAGGCGGTGGCGTGGCTGCGGCTCGGGTGGAATTGGATCGGCTGATGGCACTGTTCGGGGCTGAGAACGTGGCGGTGGAACTCCCAGTGCCCAGCAGCCCGGCCATCGGGGCTTTGCATGGTGCGCTTGCTGGCTTGGCCGCTGAAATGAGGCTGCCTACCGTGGCCACTACAGGGGCGCACTATGCCCGCCCTGCGCAGGCGCCCCTGGCTCAAGCTCTTGCAGCGATCCGCGCCAATTCTAGCCTGCCAACCTTTGAGGGGTTTTTGCCGTCCCCGAGTGCGCATTTGCGTTCCCCTGCGGAAATGTCCAGGTTGTTCGCGAGCTTCCCCCAGGCGGTGGCTACCGCAGCGGCGCTCGGAAAGGAGTGTTCCTTCGACTTACGGTTGGTGGCGCCCAGTCTGCCGCCCTATCCGGTGCC
>JAITCS010000197.1 GCA_031282935.1 Cellulomonadaceae bacterium | reverse complement strand
ACGGCCAGAAGCGGGTGCCGCCAAGTTGTAAGCGCGCGATAAGCGCGTAATGCCGTCAAGCAGAATTACCACATCCTGCCCAAGCTCCACTAAGCGCTTGGCCCGCTCAATCGCAAGTTCGGCAACAGTAGTGTGGTCTGAGGCGTGGCGATCAAAGGTGGAAGCGATAACCTCACCCTTGACTGAACGCTGGAAATCAGTTACCTCTTCCGGGCGCTCATCAACTAAAACCACCATCAAATGCACTTCGGGGTTATTGGTGGTGATGGAATTAGCGATTTGCTGCATCATTAGGGTTTTACCGGCTTTGGGCGGCGAAACTAAAAGCCCGCGCTGCCCTTTGCCGATAGGCGCAATAATGTCAATCATGCGCGAGGAAAGCTTTGTCGCTCCGCCTGCGGTTTCTAGCCGCAAACGCTCTTGAGGATAAAGCGGAGTTAGTTTCGCAAATTCGGGGCGCAAGCGCGCTTCTTCCACGGTTAAACCATTTACGGAATCAACGCGAACCAGAGCCGAAAACTTGTTGCGCGGATTAGTTTGGAACTCGCCCTCGCGCGGCGCTTTAATGGCACCCACAATAGCGTCGCCTCGGCGTAACCCATTGCGCTTAACCTGATTGAGGGAAACATAAACGTCACTTGGCCCCGGCAAATAGCCAGAAGTGCGCACAAAAGCGTGATTATCCAAAACATCAAGCACGCCTGCCACCGGGATCAGAACGTCATCATCTTGAATCTCGATCTCGTCCCCAGTTTCAACACTGCGGCGCAACTGCTTGCGATCACGGCTGTCGCGCTGCCGATTGCGGTGGCTGTCTTGGCGCTCAATTCGCTCCCCGCGATTAGTGCGGTCGTAGCGTGAGGTCTGCTCGCCTTCCTCAGCTCCACCCTCCAACTGGTCAGAGTGTTCCAGCGGTTCGCGGTCCTCGCGGAGGTTGCGGTCGTCGCGGTTACGGTTGTAGCGGTCCTCGCGGTTGCGCTCGTAACGGGATTTGCCTTGGCGCGGCTCCCGCTGCTCCCTTGGCTCGCGCTGCTCGCGTGTGTCCCGCTGCTCGCGGGGTTCCCGTGGCTCCCTCGGTTCGCGCGTTCCTGCCTCGGAGGTCTGCCGAGAAATGGCTACCGCATCGGCGAGCCGATTTAGTTGGGCTTCACGGTCTGAATCGCTATCCGCCTCGCGGTAGCCTCGCGTGCTGCTGCGCGGCGCGGCCTCGGTGCGATCCAAGTTGATGCGCACTCGCTCCTGGTATTCGCCCGTGCCTCCAGCCGGGCGCGACACCCGTCGAGTGTGACGCGGGTTTTGCGGGCGCCGGTCCTCGGCTTCGGTTTCCCGATTTTCGGCCGAATCGTGGCGCTGGTGGTCCGGCGCGGGGTTGGCTTCCGGTTCGCGGTGGTGGCCAGGTTCGGCGCGGTGTTCGGCTTGGTGTTCCGCCTCGGCGCGGTGAGTTGGCTCGGCATGATGAACAGGTTCGGCATGATGAACAGGTTCGGCGGCATGAGCATGGCGGGCTGGTTCTGCGTTGTGCTCCGCCTCGGAGTGGTGACGCTGGGGGCGCTCGCTGGCTTGCTCGACCTCAACCGCTGGCGCATCCGGCGTGGTAGCGCGCGACGCGGCAGTGGTACGTTTTTTGGTGGCGGCGCTGGCTGGTTTTAGGCCGAGAGCCTCAATTAGTTCGCCTTTGCGCATTTTGGAAATGCCCTTTATGCCCTGCTCGGTGGCGAGTTGCTTCAACTCGTCTAGCTTCATTGCGGATAGGGCACTTGATGTGATGGTCTCAGCCACGAAGGACCTTTCGGTTACTTGTTTAGTTGCTCCAGCCGCTTGCCGGTCTTGGTTAAGGGGGCAAGCGTTACGATGTAACACCCGCTGGCATCTGTATTGGAGCAAGCGCTTGCAGAAATGATGGCCGCGCCTGGATGATCTGCTGTGTTACCGCACTGTGGGCGGCGTCAAACCGCCGTCTTGGCTTGAGCATAGCAAATCTGGATACCTTGTCAAATAATTCGGCGCGCCTGCGCTCCCTTTTCGTCCAATTCGGGTCGAATCACCTGCCAGGGCGCCGATTTCGGGCCGCTCAGCCCGCTCATCCCGCCGTCATCCGAACCCGAAATATCCCCGGAAACCCCAATGACTTCCAGCAATGCCTCGTCCAGTTGCGGTAACTGGTGCCGCTCGCACAGCACCAAAACCGTCGGGCCAGCCCCGGATATGGTGGCGGCGAACCCGCGCTGGCGTAGCGCGCGGAGAACGCGGGTGGATTCGGGCATTTGGGCGGCCCGGTAGGGTTGGTGCAGGCGATCCTCAGTGGCTGCAAAGAGCAGTTGCGGTTGGGCTGAAAGCGCGACGACATTGAGCGCGGCTCGCGCGGCATTGAAAGCGGCGTCGCGGTGCGGCACCTCAGCAGGAAGGGCGGCGCGGGCGGTTTTGGTGGATAGCGTTACCTCTGGGATGAGCAAGGTGGCGGCAATCTGATCATGAACCGGGATTTTGGCTGCCTGCGGCTTGGGGGAATTGGTGGGGATTTGGCTAACGCCGATGCCGTCTGGCGAACCCACAGCGGCGCCCACCTCACCACCCGGCTCGCAAGCATCGTCCAGCCAGGCCACCGTCGCGCCCCCGAAAATCGCCGGGGCGGCGTTGTCGGGGTGCCCTTCAAACTCGGTCGACAATTCAAGCGCCGCCTGCCTTGAATACCGTTCCGGGCCGTCCAAATAGGCGAGGGCCGCTGTAATACCGGATACGACAGCAGCAGCCGACGAGCCCAAGCCGCGCCCGTGCGGAATGTTATTATTGCAGGTCAGGGCCAGGTTTGGTTGCTCGCCGCCCGCGCGCGCAATCGTGGTGCGAATGGCCTGCACCACCAGATGGGTGTCATCGAGGGGCACCTGCCCGGCGCCCTGCCCGGACACCGCAACCTCAGTAAGTGGCTCACCACCAGGAGCAACCGTGCTGAACTCGACCACGAGGTCGTCATACAGGCCGTGGGCCATCCCGAGTGCGTCGAACCCCGGCCCCAGGTTGGCGCTGGTGGCGGGGGTGCGAACCTGAATCTTCATCGGCTGAATCTTGATCGGCTAGAAACCAAGGGCACTGGCGATTTCCCCCAAGTCAGCGCCCACTTTGGTCGGCTCAATCTCGCCACCGGACTCGGTGTGCAACGCCCAAGCTGGGTCTTTCAGCCCGTGCCCGGTCACCGTTATCGTAATGCGCGAACCAGGCGGCACCAATCCCGCCGCCGCGCGTTGCACCAACCCAGCCACCCCGGCTGCGGAGGCAGGCTCGACGAAGACCCCAACCTCGGAGGACAGCAGACGGTGGGCGCGCAAAATCTGCTCGTCGGTGACGGCCTCGATCACGCCCCCGGATTCCTCCCGGGCGGCCGCGGCTTGCTCCCAAGAGGCCGGGTTTCCGATTCGGATCGCGGTGGCGATGGTTTCAGGCTCCGTGACCGGGTGGCCCAGCACGATGGGCGCCGCGCCCGCCGCTTGGAAACCCCACATTTGCGGGGTGTGGGAGGCGGGCGAATTGGGGCCCTCGGCATATTCGCTAAAGCCACGCCA
>JAITCS010000217.1 GCA_031282935.1 Cellulomonadaceae bacterium | reverse complement strand
GGTTCCCGAACATTTACGGCGGGCGCGAGAACCTGGAAGCCATCGGCTTCATCCAAGAGGCGAACGCGACCGCGTACAAGCGCTCCCCCGGCGTGATGATGATCGCTGAGGAATCCACCGCTTTCCCAGGCGTGACCGCCCCCACCTCGACCGGCGGTTTGGGGTTCGGCCTGAAATGGAACATGGGGTGGATGAACGACACCCTGCGGTACATGCAAACCGACCCGATGTACCGGCGCTACCATCACGGTGAGCTGACGTTCTCGCTGGTGTACGCGTTCTCCGAGCAGTACGTGTTGCCCATTTCGCACGACGAGGTGGTACACGGCAAGGGTTCGCTCATCAACAAGATGCCGAGCGACAGGTGGCAGCAGTTGGCCAACGTGCGCGCTTTCTTGGGCTACATGTGGACGCATCCCGGCAAGCAGTTGTTGTTCATGGGCTCGGAGTTCGGCCAAGACCAGGAATGGAACGAGAACTACGGCCTGAACTGGTGGCTCAACGACGCCCCGTGGCACGGTGCTCTCGCACATCTGGTTGCCGACCTGAACAAATATTACAAGAGCCACCCGCAACTGTGGGAGCGCGACTTCACGCCAGACGGTTTCGAGTGGATTGACGTCAACGACGGCGACCGCAACGTGCTCTCGTACATCCGCAAGGACAAAGCGGGCAACCCCGTGGCCGTAATAGTGAACTTCGCTGGCAACCCACACGAGAATTACCGGCTCGCCCTGCCCTCCGGCGGCGAGTGGAAGGAAGCTCTCAACACGGACGCCTCCGAGTATGGCGGCTCCGGCGTGACCAACGGCCCCAGCGTCACTGCTGAGTCGGTGCCGTGGCACGGTCGGGACTTCTCGGCCACCATCACAGTACCCCCGCTCTCCACGGTCATCTTTGAGCCTGCTGCGGCCCGCGCTTTGGCGCCCGTCAACGAGAAGGATGTGCCGCCTAACGACCCGGCACGGTAATCGAGATGGCTGTTGCAAACCCGCTCCCGAACTTCGCTGCGCGCGGAGCCGTTGACCTCTCCGTGCTGAACCGGCCAGTAGCCCCACCCCCGGGTGAACCGGGCGGGGCGCCGCTGGCGGGCGGTTACGTGGTGGACGTGACCACGGAGAACTTCCCGCAGGTGGTACAGGATTCTGCCCGATACCCGGTGCTCGTGTTGCTGTGGCTGCCCACCGACCAGGCGAACGCCGAGTTGGGCATTCTCTTGGGTCGGTTAGCTGCTGAGGCCGGGGGCAAGTTCTTGCTCGCCCGCGTGGACGTGGGCACCCAGCCCGAGATCGCTGCGGCGTTCCAGGTTGAGGGCGTGCCCACAGTGGCCGCGATTCTGGCCGGTCAGCCCATCCCCCTGTTCGCGGGGGCCGCCGCGGAGGATCAAGTGCGGGCGGTGTTGGGGCAGATCCTGGCGGCGGCGGCGCAAAACGGTATCAAGGGCCGGGCGCCTTTTGACGGGGTGCCCGCCGAGCCGACCCCCGAAGAGTTGGAGCCGGATGAACCGCCGTTACCGCCCTTGCACGAGGAAGCTTTCACGGCAATAGAAGAGGGCGACTACGAGGCGGCAGCCAACGCCTACCGGAAAGCCATCAAACAAGACCCGCACGACGCCATGGCAGTTGCCGGGCTGGCCCAAGTGCAGTTGATGGCGCGCACCGCTGAGGTTGACCCGGCTCCGTTGCGGGCTGCGGCTGAGGCTGACCCGCGCGATTTGACGGCCGCCTTGGCTGTTGCAGATGTGGACGTGATGCAGGGCCAGGTTGACGACGCGTTTGCCCGGCTGCTGGGGTTGCTGCCCAACGCGGACGCCGACACCAAAGAGGCTATCCGGCTGCGGTTGCTGGAGTATTTCGAGGTGCTGGGGGCTGCCGACCCACGGGTGACTAAGGCCCGGCAAAAGTTGGCGCTTTACCTTTACTAGCTGGTTGTGGTGGTTTCGACAGGCTCAACCACCGGGTTCATCAGCCACCGGGAAAGGCTGGAGGTTGAGCCCCGTCGAAACCTATGGAACGGCGAGGTGGTGGTTTCGGGAGGCGGGCGCGCGGCATATCGCGCGTCAACCACCGGATTCGGTTAACCACAGGAGCGTGCGGCTGTGGTGGTTTCGACAGGCTCAACCACCAGATTTAGGGGCCGACCGTGGCGCCCACCTGAATGTGGTTGTACCCCAGCAAGCGGATCGGCTCGCCGGAACCAGCCGGGGGCACATGAAGCGCGATCATGTCACGATACTGGGCGGTGAGCACATTAGTGAACTCCTGCCCGGTCAGCAACGCCTGCGCGGTCTGGGTTTGCGGGCTCAACACCGCGCCCTCGACGGCCTCTAGGCGCTCGTTGAGCAGCAACTCGGCCATCACCAACGCCCCGCCGTCCGCCGAGCGTACCGCCTTTATACCGCTGCCCGAGGGTCGCACCACCAGCGAATACGTGCCCTCAACCCGGTCGGCGGAGAGGGCCTCTTGCTGGGCAGCTACCCAAGTGGCCAAGAAAAACCTGAAGTGGTCATTCTCTAGTGGCTCAAAGTTCTCGTTGAAAGCCGAACCACCGCCGTTAGTGAGCAAGTCCGCGTACTGATTCACCGCTTCCTCAGGCGTCACCCGCAGCGTGGTGTCGTCCGGGGCCACCTCTTGGCTGCCGATCCGGGCGTCCGCAAAGGCAGGCATTTCGACGCCTGCGCGCAACTGCACCCAACCCCAAAGCCGGTACGGCTCCCGCGCGGTAGCCTGCTCTAGGGCGAGCAGACGCGGCGGGTGCAGTTCCTCAGTGACATCGGTGATGGCGAAAGCAGTGCGCGGCCAGGACTGAGTGGTGGGGATTATCAACTGCTGATAGTGGTCCGGTATCACAGTGACCAGGCTGTCGTCCCCAAGCACCTGCGCCACCTGCAACTGGCTGGTGCGGATTTGCAGGGCTGGGCCGGTCACCCTCGGCGCCAACAAGGTGGCATCGCGTTGGGCAGAGGCCTCTGCAAGGGTGGCGTTAACGGCGGCGAGCACGGCCAGGTTCTGTTCCTCGGTGAGGACGGGGGTGTCCGTGGCGGCCACGGGGTGCGGTGTGGGCAAGGTAGCCGTGCTGCACCCGGTCAGCAACGCCAGCACTACCCCGGCGCTGACACCGGCAAACCGCAGGTTTTGGTTACTCATGGGACTACTCATGGTTGGCCCCCCTTGGGTTGGCCGGATTCGTTGGCATGTGCGCCGCCGCCCTCCGGGTTGGGGTCGGGATTCGGGTCGGGCAGGCCCCAGGTGGCGCGCCAACTGGTGGCCCGCACGGGCACCTCGCTGGTGGTGGCGGGCGGTTCCGGCACGATGCGGATTGCGCCGGTGAGCGCCTCCAACTTTTCGTAGTTGCCAGTGGCCTCGGCTTCGCGGCGCGCCCGGCGCAACTCGGAGCGCTTGACCACTTGGAGATAGCCAGTGTCAGTGGGCGGCTCGGTGGCCATGCGTTCCTCCAGGCTGGGCAGGGTCGGGGCGTGCTCAATGACGGACTTTGCGGGCCGCAAGTCAACTTGCGCGGCGGTAGTTGCCATTTGTGGAGCGTCCATTGCCACTTGTGGAGCAGGTGTCGCTATGTGCGGAGCTGGTGTCGTAATTTGGGAGGCCGGAGTGACGCGCCTTTCCTCTGCAACCTCGACAGCCTCGTCAGGAGCAGGTGCCGGTTTTGATGCCTGAGCCACGTGCAAGTGCTTCGGCTTCGGCCCCGTCCAAGGTTTCAGCGGCTCGTCCTTACTAACGTCTTGCCCGCCAGAACCGGAACCGCTGGTACCCGAACCGCCTGAACCGCGCTGCCAGAACCAAGTTCGGGCGGGCTTGCGGCGCGTTTCGGTAGTCTTTGCTGCGGGCTCTACCGGCTCCGCGACAGCTTCTTGCGGAGTAGATTCTTCGCCAGAATCCTCCACAACGGGCTCACCAGATTCTGCAACAGACACAGCACTCGACTCAACAGCAGTTTCGACGCCCGATTCAGGGACATCGCTAACAGGCACATCATTAACCGGCGCTACCACTGCTGGCACCGTTTCAGCGGGAACAACCGGCGCCCCCGAAAGCGGTGCCCCTGCCGCGCTGCCGACCACCGTTTCGCCCAGCGGCGGCGTTTGCACCTTGGGGGCTCCGAACACATTGCCGAGAATCAGACTAGGCTTGGCCGGTTTCGGTGCGGCGAGTTCCTCAAACATGTCCGGCGTGAAGTAAATGGGCCGCTCCACATAATCATCAGCGAACATAGCCGGATTATCCGCAAACAACGCCCCATCGCTCGCGAAGTCAGCGGCAGCGGAATCGGTGCGCCCCGGCACGGCTTCGTCGTCCGTCATAATCGCCGCCAATAACGGTGCCTCAGCGAACAGCGTGCCGTCGTCCTCAATATCGCGTAAATCAGCGGCGCCAACTGCCGCAGGCTCTTTCGCGAAGAGCACAGCATCGTCGTCCACAATCGTTGCGGGCGGCTCACCGTATGGAATCCACGGCTGTGGAGCGTAAGCGGCGTCAGCGTCAGTGCCCACCTCAGCCGGTAGCGGCAACACGGGCAGCACCGAATCCACCGCCCCCGCCGGGAGCAACCTGCGCCCGCCAAGTAGCAACAAGGCGCTACCCGCCAGAATGGAGAGCACCCCAGGAATGATCAGCGGCCACCGATAGGGCGTGCGCGACTCCCATTCCCAGCCGAGGGTAACGGCGGGCGGCTCTTGCGCGCCCGGCGCGGCCACCAGCAACACCAACTCTTTCTCAGGCAGCAGCGGCGACACGTTGCTCACGGCATCTTGATGCCAAGTCATGGAAACCGTGCCCGTACCGCTGACCTGCTGAATCCACATGTCATTGCCGAGCGGGTCTGGGGGCAGCGTGGTGGCCGGAGCCGTTGGATCCCCCGGCTCTAAAACCTGCCGCACGTCGAGGGTGTCCCAATCGGCCAGGCCCGTCACCTCGGTGTAGTTGATGCCAGCGAGCCAGCCGGTAACATCAACATCGCGCCCAATAATTAACGAGATGGGCTGGGCGGGGTCAGTGGAGGCTGTGATGGTGACCTCCGAATCGTCCATGCGGAGCACGCCCGGCGCGGTGCGGAGATACGGCTCCCCCTGGGCGTGGGCGGTGGCCTCAATGTGCGCGCGGTAAGGCCAGAGCCGGTGGCTGATAATGCCGAGCACCGCCGCTACCAGGCCCAGCCCCAAAAGGATGGCACCTAAGGCTTTTCGCACGCTTGTTAGACTGCCCACAAGCTCACTATATTAGGAAAACCTAAAAATCCCCGCGCCACACGGCGAAAACATAGCTATTCCCGCCAGTTTTCCGTTAGCGAAATCACAAGGGCGTGCCATTTATGGCTTCACACACTGAGCTGCACTACTGTTAGAGTTGATCTGGCAGTATTGACATACCGACGGCGCCCGTTATTTTGCGAAGCGCAGCAGCGGCTTGGATATTTGAAAGGCTCATCGTGGTCGAAGAGCGTACGTTATTCCCAATCGTCATGCGCGGCTATGACCGGGTGCAGGTGGATCAGCAGTTCGCCCGCTTCGAGAAGATAGACGACCAACGGCGGCGCCAAATTGAGGCTGCTGATGCGCGCGTGCTCGGATTGCAAGCTGAGCTGTCTGCCGCACGGGCTCTGATCGCCGAAAATGATCGCCCGTCCTACTCCGGCTTGGGTTCGCGGGTAGAACAACTGCTGCGCTCCGCTGAGGAACAAAGCTCTGAGGTGCTGACCCAAGCCAATCAGCAATCCGCTGAGATTCTGGTGCGGGCCCAAGAAACCGCTGAGCAAACGCGCACGCGGGCCGAGAACACGGCCGCCGACCAGATCGCGACCGCCCGGCGAGCTGCCGAGGATATCCGCTCCACCGCCCAGGCTGAGGTGCAGGGCACGTTGGCCTCCGCCCAGAAGCGCGCCGAAGAATTGGTGGCCTCAGCCGAACGAGAATCAGCGATGATGCGTTCGACTGCCAAAACGGAGATCGAGGATTACCGGGCGGGCGTCGAGCGGGAACTGAGCGCCGCTAGGGCTGCGCAAGAAAAGGAACTAGCCGAGAATCGCCAGGCGGCCGGGATTGCCATTGCTGAACAGCAAAGCGAATCCTTAGCGGCAGCGGTCGCGCTCAAGGGCGAGGCCGAGGAAACCGCCACCGCCGTAATGGAAAATGCGCGCCAAGAGGCCGCCCGTTTGGTCGCGGAGGCCCAGCACACGGCCACGGATCGAATTTCGGCTGCCGATGCTGAGGTCGCCAACGCCCAAGGGCGGGTGCGCCAGATGTTGGCAGACGCCGAGCGGGACGCCAACAACCTTGTTTCCAGCGCCCACCAAGAGGCCGCTGATGTCACCACGGCCACCCAAGAGGCCATTCGGGAAGCCACGGCCACCTCGGATAAAGAAATCGCGGCACGCGATGAGGCATCCCGCACGCGGTTAGCGGAGGCCGAAACGGTTGCCGCCACCAAGATGCAATCAGCCGTGGCGGAAGCCTCTGAGATTTTGGAGTCCGCACGGCAACGAATCTCGGGTGCCGAAGCTGAGGCAAACGCTAAGATTTTGGCGGCAAACACCCAATCGGCGGAACTGATTGAGGCCGCGCGGGTGAAAATGTCCGATGCTGACGCCGCCTCGTCTGCCCGGATTCAGGCTGCCCAAGCTGAGGCCGGGCGCCTTGACGAGGCCGCCCGCAACCGCTTGGCAGAGGCCGAAACCGAGGCGGCTACCAAGCTGCAAGCCGCCCACACTGAGGTCGGGCGCATTGTGCACGAAACCCAGGCCAACATCGGCGAGCGCATCACGGCAGCCGACAATGAAATCAACGCCCGGCAAGAGGCCGCCCGCGCCCAACTGCTCGAAACCCAGAACCAAGCGGCTGCCCTGCTAGAGCAAGCGCGCGATCGGATTGCCGAAGCTGACCGGGCAGCGGCTGCCAAAGTCGCCGAGGCCGAATCGCGGGCCGCGAACGTGCTCGCCGAGGCCGAACGCACCGCCAGCGCCAAGAACGCCACCGCTGATAAAGAGCTGCTTGATCGGCAAGAAAAGGTGCGTCTGCAGATTGCTGCCGCCGAAACCCAAGCCGCCTCGCGCCTCGACGCCGCCGAGCAGGAAGCTGCGGCTCGGCATGAGAAATCCAAGACCGAAACCAACGCCATCATCCGCAACGCGAACGAGCACGCTGCGGCGGCTGAGTTGCGGGTGGCCCAGGCCCTCGCTAACGCCGAGAAAGTGCGCGCCGACGCTGATGAATACGTTCGCACCCTCATTGCTGAAGCTCGCGGGCAGTCCGAGCGGATCATCGGGGAGGCTCGGCAGCAAAGCGAGAAGATGCTCGCTGATGCCACCGCCGAGTCTGAGGCGCAACGCTCCACGGCGCAACGCCAATTCGAGGACCTCTCGCGCAAGCAGGAGTCCATCAAGACTTACCTGGACGAGTTGCGCGGAATGTTAGGGAAAGACGCTCGGGTTTCCGCTGCTGATCTGGCGCAAATCGCGGAGATTGAGGGCGAGGAACTCTAGGAGAGATTCGAGGCGCCGGTTTTTGCCTCGCGAGCAGCCTGCGCGATTTGCGTCCACTGCGTTTCCGCTTTGCGGCTGCGATACTTAGCGACCACGAACCCGCCCACGGCCAGTAAAACCAGCACAAGAATAAGAATCTGAACCGGAGCGGAACCGATTTCCCATTGCGGCAGCCAAGGCGAGTATCCCCTATTCGCTAACTCGGCGTAAGTGGCCATGAATGGGCGCGCGCCCGTCAGCATTGCCAGCATGGGATCCTGGCGGGGGCTTAGGTTGATAATGGCGGCGGCAATCCCAAACATTGCGGCCACCGCAACGATAGAGATAACCCATTTGCGCCACTGGAAAAACTTGGCAGGCTGGAACTGATAATTCGGATCGTTTTGCTGCATAGCGCTGCGCAGTGGCGCCAACAATGGCATCTTATTCACACGCGCTTGCGGATATTCGTTGGTGCGCATCGGCATTCCCCTTTTTGGTGAGTGTCGGTGCAAACGGATTAGCCCAGGTCAACGGATTGGCCCACTTGCGAAAGTTACTTGCGAGGCTACCTTAACCTATCGGAAAAGCAAAAGTCAAACAAAATGGCCCCCAGGAGTACCTCCCAGGGGCCATTTTTTACGCTCTACCGGATTAGTTCCCGGTCAGTTTCTCGCGCAGTGCTGCCAAAGCTTCATCCGATGCGAGGGTGCCAACGGCCTCTTCTTGGGCCGGAGCCGAAGAGTAGGAGGTGGGCACGGCGTCCTCGTTGTCCGATTCGTTGGCTGCGGGGGCGGCCGCAGCGGCAGCA
Organism: Cellulomonadaceae bacterium; assembly: GCA_031282935.1. Classification (GTDB taxonomy): domain Bacteria; phylum Actinomycetota; class Actinomycetes; order Actinomycetales; family Cellulomonadaceae; genus Xylanimonas. The sequence goes on along the minus strand of JAITCS010000217.1, from coordinate 11,291 downwards.
GCATCGGCAGCGTTAGCTGCGCGAACCTGCTCGCGGTGAGCTTCCCAACGGGCGTGAACCTTGGCGTACTCAGCCTCCCAAGCCTCGCGCTGGGCCTCAAAGCCCTCCAGCCATTCGTTGGTGGCCGGGTCGAAGCCCTCAGGATACTTGTACTCGCCGTTCTCATCGTACTCAGCGGACATGCCGTAGAGCGCGGGATCAAAGTCCTCAGACTCCGGATCAACACCCTCATTGGCTTGCTTGAGCGACATCGAAACCCGGCGACGCTCCAAGTCAATGTCAATGATCTTTGCGAATACCGGCTCGCCCACCTTTACTACCTGATCAGGCAGTTCCACGTGACGTTGCGCCAACTCGGAGATGTGAACCAAGCCCTCGATGCCCTCATCAATGCGCACGAACGCACCGAACGGCACTAGCTTGGTGACCTTACCCGGCACAACCTGGCCAATGGCGTGGGTGCGGGCGAAGGTCTGCCATGGATCCTCTTGGGTGGCCTTCAACGACAGCGAAACGCGCTCGCGGTCGAAGTCCACATCGAGCACCTCAACGGTGACCTCTTGGCCCACCTCGACCACCTCGGACGGGTGATCAATGTGCTTCCAAGACAGTTCGGAAACGTGAACCAAACCGTCCACGCCGCCTAGGTCCACGAAAGCACCGAAGTTGACGATGGACGAGATCGCACCGGGGCGAATCTGACCCTTTTGGAGGGTCTGCAAGAAGGTGGAACGCACCTGCGATTGGGTCTGCTCCAACCAGGCACGACGGGAAAGCACCACATTGTTGCGGTTCTTGTCGAGCTCGATGATCTTGGCTTCCATCTGCTTGCCGATGTAAGGAGCCAAGTCGCGGACGCGACGCATTTCAACCAACGAGGCCGGAAGGAAGCCGCGCAGGCCGATGTCCATGATCAAGCCGCCCTTGACGACCTCGATCACGGTGCCGGTGACAACACCGTCGCCTTCCTTGACCTTCTCGATGTCGCCCCAAGCCCGCTCGTACTGTGCGCGCTTCTTGGACAGGATCAGACGGCCTTCTTTGTCCTCTTTTTGTAATACAAGAGCCTCGACATCGTCACCAACATTTACAACCTTGGTGGGGTCAATATCGTGCTTAATGGATAATTCCTTTACAGGAATCACACCTTCAGTTTTGTAACCAATGTCGAGCAAAACTTCATCGTGGTCAACTTTGACGACTTTACCTTCGACGATGTCGCCATCGTTAAAGCTCTTAATGGTTGCGTCAATGGCGGCTAACAGATCTTCCTCGGTGCCAATATCGTTAATGGCCACCTGCGGGGTGGAAGTCTGGGGGGTAGTTACGGTCATGAAAAGGGATACTCCGATGGTACTGTAATAGTAGTTGTGACAGTTATTATTTTTTGCCGGTTTTTAGGCGGCTTGGCGGTCGGCTCCGAAATTCGCTGTTGCTAGCAGCGCACGCCAAAGCAGGCACTAGCAGTTACTCTAGCGGTAAAAACCAGCGCGGGTCAAAACGACGGCTAATTAAGGACACCAAGTAACGACTAATCGGACACTAAGCCAAAGCGGAGGCGACATCAAGCAATTCTGGCGGCACATGCTTGACCTTACCAGCCACTTCGGAAAGCGGAATCATCTTGATGTCATCGCCCACGAGGGCCGTCATTAAGCCGGTTTCGCCCCTCGAAATAGAATCGGTGGCTGCCACGCCGAAACGCGAACCAAGGATCCGGTCAAAGGCCGTGGGCGTGCCACCGCGTTGGATGTGCCCAAGCACCGTGACACGGGTTTCAAACCCTGTGGCCTCTTCGATGATAACGCGCAGGCGCTCGCTGATGGAGCCGGCCACGATCTCGCCGAAACGGCCCGTCTGGGTTTCGTACTGCATGTTAGTGCCCGCAGCGGGCACCGCACCCTCAGCCACCACGATAATCGAGAACGAGGCATGGCTGCGGTGACGGTGTTTCAGGAACTTAATGATTTGGTCAATATCGAAAGGCCGCTCTGGTGCCAAGACGATTTCAGCGCCGCCAGCTATCCCGGCCATAGTGGCAATCCAGCCAGCGGTGCGACCCATCACCTCAACCAACATAACGCGGTTGTGAGATTCGGCAGTGGTGTGGATTCGATCAATAGCCTCGGTTGCAATCATTACTGCGGTATCAAAACCGATAGACCTATCGGTGCCCCAAACATCGTTGTCAATGGTTTTCGGGATAGCGATAAGTTTTACGCCTTGTTCCGCAATCTTTTGCGCAGCTGAAAGCGTGCCATCGCCACCCACCACGATCAAGCCGTCAATGCGCTCAGCCTCTAGCGTGGTGAGCACCTCGTCAATGCCGCCATCGTTCGAGTGCGGGTGATACCGCGCCGTGCCCAACAAGGTGCCGCCCAGGGGCAACACGTTGCGGATGTTCTTGCGGCCCAACTCAATAACATCGCCCTCCGCGAGGCCGCGCCAACCGTTGCGGAAGCCAATCACGGTGTGCCCGTGATCGCCCTCCCCACGCTTTACAACAGCCCGAATAACGGCGTTCAGGCCGGGTACATCGCCGCCGCCAGTTAGCAATCCGAGTCGCATTCACCCTCCTAAGTGACACATTCCTTTAGTTACTTACCTTAGCACCTAACAATGCGATAACCACAGCAGCGGCACGAGCGGCAGCGTCATCAACATGAGTAACGAAATCGTCGGCGGCTGCGGGGCCACACAAATCAGATATACCCCGCACGGCCAACCAGTGAATACCAAAAAGGTGAGCCACTTGCGCGATGGCTGCTGTTTCCATGTCTGCTGCTAAAGCGGTAGGGAAATTTTTTGTGACGGCATCAAAATTGTGCGCCGAAACGAAAGCGTCCCCGGATATGGCGGGGCCGCGATGGATTTTCATTTCGGCTTCCAGCCCCGTTGCGACACCGGCTAAAGGGGTTTTGGAGAGGTATGTTGGCGGCATTCTTGGGATCTGCCCCACCACATACTCGCCGAAGGCCGTGGCGTCCGCGAAAGAGTGAGTGGCTTCGTTTCCGATCACCACGTCACCTACCTTCACGCCGCTGCCGACTCCCCCAGCGCTGCCGGAACTCACCAGAATATCGGCCCCGAATTGCTGCACCGCAGTGCTGGCAGCCACCGCCGCATTCACCAGGCCGATGCCGGAAATGACCAGCAGCGCTTCGGTGCCCTTCGCGAAAGTCAGGCGTTGAAACCTGGCCTGGCCTACCACCGTTTCAGCGCTGCACGTTACCGCCAGCTCCCGAAACGGCGCGGCCTCGGAATCCATCGCCACGCAAATCGCTACCCCCATAATGCCAGAGCCTAGCGGCTGCTGTCCGCAGTTTCACGGTGCCGCACTTGGAGCGGCAGGCGGGAAAGGGCGGCGAGCCGACTTGGGGCGCCGGGTCGGGCCGGATTACCCCACGCCCACTGGAACTTGCGGTGTTGCAGCGCCTCCCGTGGGCAGGGCAGCGCCACTTGGCGGCGGCGAGCGGCTGCCGGGGTGCTCGGCTAGGCGGGGCAGCCAGCCGGTCAGCACCCCGTGGGTGATCACGCGGTGGGTGTTCCCCCATTGGCCGCCGTTCGCGTCCCCGCAGGTGGTCAAGGTGATGAGGCGCTCAGACGCTTCGGCACCGGGAATGCCGGGCACTGGTAACAGCACCTGATCCTCGGTTGCCGCTACGATTCTTTGCGCAGATATGGTGAATTTCATCCAAGCCGCGCCCTGCTCAACCACCACAAAGTCATCGCCCGGCACTAAGTCAATGGTGTGGCGAAATGAATTGCCTCGGGTGCGCCGATGGGCGGCCAACGCGAAGTTCCCAAGCTGACCCGGCTTAGCGGTTTCGGGATACCAACCGGCTGCTCCAGTGGCCAGCACCGAGTCGCTGACTCCGGCTTTGATGGGCATGGTTGCCCGCCCCCGAGCGGCCCAGGACGGCACGTGCAACAGACCCCAAGTTTGCCCATCTTTGAGTGGAACCTGTTGCGTCACCGCATCCAGGGCGGCGAAATCGGTTCTCCAGTGCGCGGGTTCCACCGTGGCGGGCACTTCGGCGACGCCATGCTCCGCCTGCCAAGTCGAGATCGCGGCGCCCACAAACTGTGCAGCCGGGATTGAGGTGCCAAACAAATGCCACCAACCTAACCCTACGCCTCCCAACCCCGCGACCCCACATAGCAACGCCAGAAAGATAGCGATCCTGAATCGCCTGTGCTGCAATTCGGTCATCTAGCTCACCGCGCATCGAGCGGGGTTGATTTGGTCGGGCTGCCCCGCCCATGCTGATAGGTCGTCTTGATAGGTAGCGAATCCGCTGCCCGCCCGCACTTGTTCCAGCACTAATCTGGCCGCTGGCATTGCTTTGGTGCCAACATACCGAGCCGCCTCGTCAATCGTAGCGGTGACAAGAACCCGAATGTTCGCTTCCCGCGATGCAAGGTGTACCGGAACTCCCGATATGTCTTGGAGACTTTCCGGATCAGAGGTGAAATATGCGATGACCCCATGCGCGGGGACGGTACTGGTTTGCCTAACCTGGTTATTCGAGAGCGGGATAGCCTGCTGGCTCTGGTACGCCCGAACTGCCCAATGAAAGATGTTCCCGGCGGGACAAGGATCTGAATCGAACTGTATCCGCAACCGCCCAATTAGGTTGCCGCCGTCCAGCTTGAGGCTGGCATCGCGAACAGCCGCGATGGTGTCACCCGGAAAGAGCAAGGTGCCTGGGGTAACCAGGTCACCTCGGGTCAGCTCGGCACCTGCAATTAGTGTGGTGGCGCCGTTATGATCGAGGCGATAAAACTGAGAGTCACTATTTCTAGTGAGGCCAAAGTCGCCTGCGGTAATTGCTGCTGGCGTAAATCGTGTTTGGTCGCGCCAGTTTGCGAAGGTTGCACGGTTGAGGTTTGGCCCGATTCCGGCTCTTGATCCTCCAAATCTGCCTGCCGAGGCCCCGAATCCGCCCGCCGCGCCCCCGAATCCGCCTGCTGTTGTTTCGAGATCACCTCCTGTGGTTCCAAAACCTGCTGTTGCGGCGATTATCCCAGCAGCCAATATGGCACTGGCTACCACCTTTATCCGTTTGCGTGGTTTTCTGATAGCGCTATTCACAACGCGTAAATGTCTGGTCATTATTTAGGTTCTTTCTGTACTTTGCTTCCGAGGTTTCCTAATCAGAAAAGCTGCTACCCACAGCGAAATAAGCCCACCGATAATGAGCACCCATGAGGTTAGTTCCGCACCTGTGGCAGCCAAGCTGGGTCCACCTGCTACCGAAGCGCCGCTGCCGTGGCTGTCGCCGTTGCCGTCACCGCTTGACCCCTGGCCGCTACCTGCGCCGCCGCCGGTTGTGCCCACGGACGGGCCACCCGCTCCGCTAGCACCAACATCCGATGAGTCGGAGGGATTTCCAGTACCTGGCCCATTGCTTTGATTGCCAGGTTGATACCCGCCACCCGTATCGAAATCGGAACCTTGGCCCGGCCCCGGCCAGCCGTTACCAACATTGGGGCCACCTCCGTTGGGCGGATTGCTAGGCGGATTGTTGGGAGGGTTGTTGGGAGGATTGCTGGGCGGATTACCGGGAGGTGGCAGGATAGAGGGAGGTTCTGGAGTTGGATCGGTCAAACTAATTGTCAGCGCAAAGTTTGGCAATGCTCCAGCAAAATGGTCGTTAATGGAATCTGGTAATTCGATTCCCACGGTCAACTGGTTCACTTTCCCCCGTGGCGCGAGCACATTCGAGAGGAATACCCCGCTATCTGCCAGCAATTCGCCAACGGGGGCGGTGCCAGTAATATTGGCGATACCAGCGCTATTACCTCCCGAACTGCCGCCCGCCGCGAGCGCCCAAAAGAACTGCACAGCCTGCGCGAAGTCCTCTTCACCTGCCGAATCGCGGCGGCCACCAGGAATCAGAGTGAGCGCTGCGGAAAGCACCGCATCGGTCGGCCCGGCGTTCACCACGTCAATCGTGCGCAAAATCCGGTCGCCTGGGATGAGCACCCGCTCCCCGACAATCGTGTCACCACCGGGGCTAGCGACTTGGTTTCCGGCCCAATCCAGGGCGATGGTTTGCGCTCCGAGGGTTGCCCGCAGGTAGTTGTCGTTGGCGGCGAACGGTCGGGCCTGGGCGGGGGGCGCAATTACCGCCGACAGAAACACACTAGTTACGATAGCGACAAGATACTTGGTTCTTTTTGGGTATAGTTTTAGTTTATGACGGCGTTGCATTTAGCTGCCCGCGCTTTCTTTCTATGATTCTTTTCGTGGGTTCATAACCGAGCCAACCGAGTGAAATAACTACTACGGCTATTAGTATTCGATCCCGGTTTGCGCCCGCCCAATGGTCGAGCCAGCCAGCCCACCGCACGGAATACATCACCCGACCTCTAATTTGGTTCGGGAGCACGGGCTCATCCGGCGCTGAATTAGCGTCACCCTGGGTAATGAACTGGCAATTCCAGCCTTCATATTGCCCAATCGCTGCCGAAATAACGCGGTGCGTCACCAAGAGTGGGTTATTTGGATAGGGCATAAACGTGATAATGTCGCCTTCGGTGATGCTGTCGCAGACGTTTTCAGCCTCTTTGAGTTGCACCGCCACCACATCGCCAGCCCGGATGCTCGGGGCCATCGAGCCGGAGAGCACTGTGAGCCCAACGCCCCCTAACATCTGTGGCACCAGGAAGGCCACCACATAACCGAGCGCGACCAGGCCCAGCCCGGCCCTGGGCAGCCACTTCAACAGCACCCGCCCAAACCGGCGCGGGTTCACGGCACAATTCCACCGCACGGCAGGTTTGCGACGGCAGCAGCAACTGGAACGTTTGGGAATCACTGGAATCTTCTCTGTTCGCGCAGCCTGGCGCCGCTTGACCCGCTGCCCCACTAGAATGTTAGCGCTCACTAAACGCACCCCGGTTCCGGTGCGTATCGGCCCCACAGCTGCGACCACGGCCCAAAGTTGGTGCCGATGAACCACCGCGCGCGAGCTTGGAACTCGCAGTACAGCGGGTGCGTCATGGCTCCCGGTGCCACGTTCACATAGCCATTCGGATCCCAATAGCCGCGCAGTTGGTACTCCCAACCACATTCGGCACCCTCCGGTTTCGAGCCGCTGGCCGCGAGAACCACATACGCGTCGCTGTTATTGTCTGTACACACCAACTGGGTCGAGGTGCCGTAATACTTGAATCCGGGCGTTGCAGTTATCGCCACTACCAAAGTTGTCACCGAAGCGCTGGAGCCGACACTCGTGCCTCTGCCGTTTGTAGCTTCGCACTGAATGTAATAGGTCGAATTGCTGGCCAAACCGCTGAAAGTCATCGGGCTGGTTGCCCATGCCGACGCGTTTGACATGGTGGAACTCGTGGAGTACCGCACATAGGTTTTCGCCCCAGCGATATCCGGGCACGTCGCAGTGAATCCCGTGGTGGTGACATTTGTGGCGGTTGGCACCCCAGGGGTCGCCGGGAGCGCCGGGATGCTTAAGGTGGTTGAGTACGGCGAGGACCCTCGGGAGTTCTCGGCCCTGGCTCGCGCATAATACGCCTGCGACGCGGTAAGGCCCGTCCAAGCGGCGGTTTGCGCATTGACTGTGGTCACAGAAGTAAAGGCCGACGATGTGGCGCGGTCAATTATGTACGAGGTCGCCCCCGCGACTGTCGAGGCAGACACCGACCAGGCTGTGCTTGACAATGCCGTGGTTGAAAGCGTTGGGCTGGCAGGCAGCGCCGGGATCGAAATGTAAGCAGAATAATCCGACGAACCGGCCGAGTTGCTTGCCTTACACCTGCCGTAATAGGCACTGGTGGCGCTAAGCCCAGTAAAGTTTGCGGACTGTTGGTTGGCGGTGTGCGCAATCGTGGCGAAATTGGCTGTTGTCGCCAACTCGATGACATACCCATCGGCACCGCCCGCCGCTTCACAGGTGAGGTTCCACGAGGTTGTGGTGACCGACGTCTGTTTGATGGAAGGCGTTGCCGGTTTGGTGCCCATTTCGACCACTGGCGACCAGGCACCCGCCCCGCCCGCATTCGCGCCCCGACACCGAACAAAGTATTTGGTGTTCGGGTTGAGGCCCGTAAAGGTGTACTCCCCATTGGGGGTTTCGACGGTGAGCACGTTTTGACTGAACTCAGCGTCGCTAGCGAGCTGAATTTCATAATAGTCAGCCTCGGGTACGGCCGGGCAAACGACCGCTATTGTGGAGGCACTGACCTCCCCTGGGGTCGGGGCGCTCGGCGCGACGGGCACTCGGATGGACAGGTTGACGGTGGTTCCGGAGAACTCCACAGCGTCGGACCACATTGCGTGAGTTATGCCACCCACCAGGGATAGTCCGAACACTGCACTGATTAGGGTTAGTTTATTTCTAAGACGCACTAGTCTTTTTCCTTATATGATATGAGCCGTAATTGGTCTTTTAGCCCTCTTTTAGCCCGTGATAAAGTGGGCGGAACCGCTGCGCACTTGGTGTAGGCCAACGGACATACCGGCGAGTTGGTTCACCGCATTTACGGCATCACGGTTTGTGGTATTCCGATCAAAGGTGGCGAATACCCGCACTTCAACATTCGGGTGCGCAGGGTCAATCTCGATGGTATTTGCAATTCCCGATGCTGCCGGTGACCAATTCCCCAAATTGACAGAGCCGGAATTGGTGGCCAAATCTGCGATATTTACCCTCGGTAAAAGGTATTGGCCCGCCCGCGCGACCGACACCTCGAAAGTGCCCGGAATTTGATGAGCGGTCTCAATCAGTTGAGTAAGTCCGTCAATAGTGAGCGTGGCGACCAAGTTGTCACCCCTGAGCACCGGCGTGGCGTCGAGGCGGAACATGATAGTGTCCCCCGGAACCTTGCGCCAAGCAGCGAGGTCAGTGATGGGTCGGCCCCGAAGATCGGAGGTGACCCCCACGTTTTGGCCCCCAATGCGGTCGGGTGACACATCCCAAATGCCGACTTGGGTGCCCGTGATTTCCAAGGTGCCTGCGGTAATCGTCCCGGCGGTGAAATGTTCTTGCGCCGACCACAAGGCCAAGGTTGTGCCTGCCCCGGCTACTAGGAGGGAACTGGCCACCACTACGGTGAGGGCGGCGATTTTGCTATGGAACTTTTTGTTGTGTTTCATGCGGCTCAGCCTGCCGCAAACGTCAACGCCGAGGTAGCCCCAATTTCCGAATCTGTGGAAAACTGTGCAATTTGGTTGCCTGTGTAAAAGCTACGCCGCTACGAAATGCTCAAATTCACGTTTTTGTGAATTGCATCTCGAACACCATTTTTTACCTTCTTGGGGTGCTACTCGCGCCAGCGAGCGATGCCGCCAGCCGCCCGAAAGGCGCCCGGAAGCTGCTCCAAACCGCCCCAAATAGCTACCCCAGACCGCCAACCTGGGCAACATCGGGGTCGCCCTTGTACTTGTCCTCCAAGCGCGACATCCAAAGCCCGAGCGCCAGACCGCCCAAAAACAGCAGGCCCGCCACCAGGTAAGTGGACGCGTTTAGCCCGGCATATGTCATCGCCTCGTCAGTGTTATAGAAAGCGGAGGCAGGCGGGGTGGGCACCACAATCAAAACCGTGGAAGCCAAAACCATCCCGATAATGAAGTGATAAACGCGGGAATGGAATCGTTCTAGGGCGCGTTCCATTAGTTTTGAGAATGCCGCGATTGCGGCGATAGCGCCAATGGCGATTGGAAGGAAAGTGCCAAGGATATCTATGCTGGAGAACCCGGAAAGCATTGGGGTGAGCAGGCCAAGAATGATCAACAGGTTAGAAGGCGATAACCCCGGCACAAGAATGCCCAACGCAATCAGGGCGCCAGCCAATATCATCGTGCCGAAATTGACTGGCACCATTCCGATGGTGATTGGTAAGAGGTATAAACCCACCAGGGCGATGGCGAAGGTGCCGATTAGCCAGAGCCAATCTTTTAGGTCGCGGCACATATTGACACTGCCGTATTCCCCACTGTCCCCATGTACTAGGGCGGGATTGGCGTTCTTTCGGGAGAGGGCGGCACGCCAAAGAGAGGGAATCGTGCCGAGAATTGCGCCCGCAAACCCCCACATCACGGGAACCCGCCAATGCTCAATGGCGTATTCTAATGGCCGAGAAAGTAGTACGAGGCCGATTAGCCCGCCGATTGCCACCGGAACAAAGAATAAGGCGTCCTCTTTGAACCTGGCTCGAAAGTTTGCGAGAAAGTGCAGAAGCCGCTCGTATAGTCCGAGCACCGCTGCCAATACCCCACCGCTAACACCGGGTAAAATAAAACCTAAAGCGATAACTATGCCCTTAATTACCCGGGCTATCCAACTTCCCAACCTTATTTCTCCTTATTGGTTTTATCTCGAATAACCCGGCGGTTTTGGGCACCAAAAACTAGCGCCCCTAACTTTTAGTGGCCGGCTTCAAGCCAATTCGGCCCCACCCCAACGGATACGTCCAGAGGCACCGCCAAATTTATTGCTGCCGCCATTTCTTCCCGCAAAATCTCAACGCATCTTTCAACTTCACCAGGAGCGGCTTCTATCACCAACTCGTCGTGGACTTGTAACACCTCGCGAGATTTCATGCCAGCATCCGCTAAAGCTCTTCGCACGCCCAGCATTGCCAGTTTGATAATATCAGCAGCACTGCCCTGAATCGGCGCATTTAGGGCCATGCGTTCGGCCATTGCGCGGCGTTGGCGGACGTCCGAGGTCAAATCAGGCAAATAGCGGCGCCGCCCTAACAGTGTTTCGGTGAATCCGGTTTTTCGAGCGGTTTCTACCACCGATTCCAGGTAATCGCGCACCCCACCGAAACGCGCGAAATAGTCATCCATCAATCGTTGCGCTTCCGAGGGTGTAATCCCGAGTTGCCCCGATAACCCGAACGCGGAAAGCCCATAAACCAGGCCGTAACTCATTGCTTTTACTTTTGCGCGCATTTCGGCGGAAACCGCACTGGGTTCCACTCCGAATACCCGAGAGCCGACATATCGGTGCAAATCCTCCCCCGAATTGAAGGCCGAAATCAAGTCGGCGTCGCGGGAAAGGTGAGCCATAATCCGCATTTCGATTTGGGAATAGTCCGCTGTCACTAATGCTTCATAGCCTGGGCCTGGTACGAAAGCTTTACGAATTAGACGGCCCTCATCAGTTCTGATCGGAATGTTTTGTAAGTTAGGCTCCGATGAACTCAACCTGCCCGTCGCGGCCACTGATTGCTGAAACACGGTATGGATTCGCCCATCGGGAGCCACCGATTTCAATAAACCCTCAACGATTTGCCGCAATTTCATCTGATCTCGATGTCGC
>JAITCS010000199.1 GCA_031282935.1 Cellulomonadaceae bacterium | reverse complement strand
AATTGCTGTTCATTTCGCTATCTCTATTCAAGAACGGTCGGTGATCGGGAACGGCGAATCCTACAGGTGCGGGCCATCCCCTTATTGGCGCAACTAAGTACAGCCCATTTTTGGCTGGTTTGTTGCGGCTTTGGCGCCAGCAGAGTGCACTTTTGGCGCAATTAACCGGATTTTGATCACCAACTGTGGCACACAGCGGGGGACGAGAGCATCGCTCACCCAAAACCGCCCCACCGAGCTTAAGCGCGCCATTTCTAAAGATTACTAAACAAGATGCTAACATCTAAAGAGTTCTAAAACCTGAAAGGCAGGGCTACCGTGGCGGCAAGACTCAACCCGTTTCGTCCGTCATTTGGCATCACCCCACCTGTAGTTGCTGGGCGCGACATTACGACGTCCCTATTTGGCGATGCGCTTGACGCCGGCCCTGGCGCTCCTGGACGCGCGACCATATATACCGGCGCTCGAGGTGTGGGAAAGACCGTTATGCTAAATGAAGCGGAGGCTGGCGCTCGAAGTCGTGGCTGGGTGGTTATCTCGGAGACCGCAGCCACGGGCCTTATCAATCGGCTAGTCGAAGATCAGTTCCCAAGCGTGTCGGAACTGCTAGATATCAGCCCCTCAAAGAGTCACCTCACAGGCGTGACACTACCGATGGGGATGGGAGGAGCAACACGCTCCGTTGCCCCTCCAAAAGCACCTAAAAGCGTACGGCAGTGGATCAACCGGATTACCGATCATCTCGACCAGCGTGGGACTGGATTGCTAATTACTGTAGATGAGGTGCATGGCGGTGACCGTGGCGATCTGCGCGAGCTAGGTGTCGCAGTGCAACACGCTTTCCGTGAAGAGCGTCCATTAGCGTTCGCCGCCGCTGGTTTACCGAGTGCTGTAAACGATTTACTATCTGACGACGTATTGACCTTTCTGCGCCGAGCTGAGCGGATTCATTTAGGGACAGTTAGCTTTCCCGATACCGCAGATGCGTTAGCAATACCGATTCTCAATGCTGGCCGCCATATTGACCGCGCGCTGCTGCACCGATCCGCTAAGGCCACCGGCGGATACCCTTTCCTGATACAGCTAATTGGCTACCACCTTTGGAACTCAACCACTGCAGATGAGTTCACCGAAGATAATGTTACTGTCGCAATCGAAGCCGCGCGGGCCCGAATTGGAGCACAGGTGTACGAATCTGCTTTGCGCGATATTTCCGTAACTGATCGCGAATTACTGTTTGCGATGATCGAAGACGAAGGGCGCCCATCGAAAATGGCTGACATCGCCAGCAGAATGAATCGATCCGCAAATTTCGTCTCACAATACCGCATTCGCCTTCTTGGTACCGATCTGATCCGCGAGCACGGACATGGCTATGTAACATTCGCCATGCCATATTTTCTTGAATATCTGAAAGAAAACGAATCCCGTTGGCGATAGATTTAGATTATTAAGACAAAAAAACGCCTGGGCGTTTCGCAACAGCCCAGGCGGTTTTTATTAGTTTTGCTGGTTATAGCATATGCGACATGAATAGCGCAATGAACCCGAAATAAATAATCAGGCCCGTAATATCCTTAATGGAGGTGATGATCGGGGCGGAACCGGCCGCTTGATCGGTGCCGATCTTTACCAGCGCCCACGGCACCAAGAAACCGAGCAACGCAGAAAGCGTCACAGTGGTCAGCAAGGCAAACCCAACGGCCAACCCCAAGCTAGGATCCCCCTGCCAGATTCCAGCCACGAGCCCGCCGCCAATGCCAGCGATCAGGCCCATGATGGCACCCAGCACCACCTCTTTCAGAAATGGCCGGGTGAAGTTCTTGATGTCAACGTGGCCAAGAGCCACGGCCCGCGCAAAAACTGTCGAACTCTGCGAGCCTACGTTGCCGCCCATGTCCATGATCAGCGGGATGAAGAAAGCAATCGCAACGATAGCCTCTAGCGACTGCTCAAAGTGCTCCACAATCCGGCCAGCCACCAAACCGGCCACCAAGGTGATCAGCAAGAACGGTAGCCGCGCCTTGAGGATCGCCCAAATGGAGCCGCGAATCATCAACTCGGAGCGCTCAGACTCCTTTGCGGCGGTGGCCGAAACACCGCTCGCGCGGAAAAGATCCTCAGTGGCTTCGTCGTCAAGAATGTCAATGGCGTCATCGGCCGTCAAAATGCCAACCATCCGATGGGCCTCATCCACCACGGGGATGGCCAGGAAATCGTGATCAGCCAGGATACGCGCGGCGCGCTCACGGTCGGTGTCAGTGGTGACGCACACAGCGGGGTGGTTCATCAGCTCCGCTACCAGCATTTCCGAGTCGGCAATCAGCAACTTGCGCAGGGAAACCACGCCATCCAACCGATCCTCGGGGTTGGTGACGTAAATCGTGTAGATAAGCTCGTTGGTGCTGGCCGCGATGCGAACCTTCTCAAGCGCGGCGCCCACGGTCATATTGCGGTCAATGGTGCAATAGTCGGTGGACATGATCCGGCCAGCGGTTTCTGGCTCGTACTGGAGGTTCACCCCGGACGGCTCATGGCGCACGCCTCGAGTGGGCCGAATCACGCGGGTGTTGGCCTTTGCGGTTGCCGAATTGCGGTTTTTCTCGCTGGAGCTGACGGCGTTAGTTGGGATGGTTAGCGTTGCAGTGGTCATGTTGAATCAACCCTTCTTGGTTTTGGAAATGATGAAAAAGTGGCGCGATGTTCCGCGCGGTGTGCGGTTGGCTCAAACTACTACTGGGTAGATCCACTAATCTCACCTCCCAAGGGTCAAATTGCGCAGGGCACAACAAAACGGCTGCAAATAAATACAGGTTTGGTTTCTACTAGAAATATCGCTTGACACATTTTTGCGCGCCCAAGCGATCCGGTATAGCCATATCATATCGGAAACCCGCTAATTTAGCCAAATCCGTTTGCCATTTGGCGGCTCAATCTGACCCGGATTCGGGCGCGGCGGCGCGAAAGATACGCACGTCCCGGTGGCACCGGCTAGACGTCTCCCGGTGGCAGGGGCTAGGCGACCGCCGGGGGCGCCAGGTTAGGCGGCGACCGGCAGCACCGAGATGGCCCGCAGCTCCCGGCTCAGGGTGAGCTCTTGAGTGTTGGAATCGTAGTCGAACAGTTCCCCGTAACGGCCCCAGTCAATCGCGCGCTGTAGTTGCCGGTTCGCTTCCTCGGAGTTGAAGCCCTTGCGCAACAAGTCCCTGAAGAAGTCAATCCGCAGGGTACCGTCTTTCGAGTTCCGCAAACCCCGCACGATGGTGCGCACCAGCGGGGCCCGCGCCTCGGCCTGGGAGCCGAACAGGGTTTTGGCCCGCAAAATGTCGGAACTGGCGAACTCCGTGCCCGCCGAGGTGAGGGACACGTGAACGCCGGAAACCGTGATCAGGCCGAGCATTTGGGCGGCATCCACCAGGGGTAGGATGTCGTCAACCTCGAAGGAGAGGTCGTCTGCCAGGTCCACGAGGTCGGTTTTGCCGCCCGCAGCGGCCACCATCTCGACCAGACCCGACATGCCGCCGACGGACGCCTCTGGTAGCGGCGTGTTGAGCGGGCCGCCAGCCGACCCCTTGGCCGGGTCGGTCGCGCCCTCCCGCGCAGTGAGCAGGCCATAAATCCGGTCCACGATGGCCTCGAACCCGGCCGAGTCGCGGTTGCGGGGGCGGGGCAGGCTCACCAGCACCTCGGCGAGCACGTGGCCGGGGTTTGCGCCCAGCACGATCACGCGGTCGGCGAGCAACACGGCCTCTTCAATGTTGTGGGTGACCAGGCAGATGCACTTGGTGGGGAAATCCGGGCGCGCCCACAAGGACAT
>JAITCS010000139.1 GCA_031282935.1 Cellulomonadaceae bacterium | reverse complement strand
GTGGCGGCCTCGGCGGCGACGTCAGCGTTCTTGGAGAGGGTAGCCAAGTGCTCCGGGCAGGCTTTTTCCCCAGGGGTGGCGCGCAGGATTCGGTCAATGCGGAAAGCGCGTTCCTTATTCCGATTGTGACACCAGGCGCGCAAATATACGTAACGGTTTTGGGTAACCACAACGGCTGGATCCACTATGCGGGTGGTTAGGATATCGTCAGAATTGACATATTCGATTTGTAATTGTTGCCCGTTAGCGATGGCGGCGGTTACTTGTTTGGCAACCTCCACATTTGGGGCCTGGGGTAATTTAATGTCCAGGGCCTCGGATTTGTTTCCTGATATTTTCGACAGTTTTTCGAGGGCGTGGCGAGCCACTTCGGCACGCCCTTGGTCGCTTTGGGCAAATTCCGAGGAAATTATTGCTTTCAGCCCGGCAATTAGTGGAATAACATCATCATCGGCGATTTGCACGGGAATCCGGGCCGGAGCTTGCAAAGAAAGCTTGACTAGACCTTCATCCTCAAGGGCATCTAAATCCAAATCCACCAGATAGAACCCGATGTTGTCTGGGGTTTCGATGCCTGCGAGCAATTCTAAATCTTCGTTTATTTGCTTTACCGAAACCCCGAACTCGGCGGCCAATTTCTCAACGGGCGTGTAAGCGCTTTTATCGAGATAAACCAATAAATCCCAAAGCCGCAGCAGGCGGGCGCTCCCAGACACTTTAGGCATTAGGCAGCCAACCGAGTTGCCGCTTTGAGGCGCTTGAGCACTGCGGCCTTTAGTTGCGGGGGCGAAATAACCACCACTAAAGGCCCGAAACCGGCGAGTTCATCCGCGAATTCGCGTTCGTCATCATAACGGTATTCGTGCAATTCGTAACCTTTCGGAATCGGTTTACCCGCCGCAGCGCTTTCAGAAACCGCAGCACTGCCGGATACCGCACCGCTGTCAGATGCCGAGCCGCGCTCAGATACGGGGTTGCCCCCAGCGCGAACTCGGGCCGCCCGCCCAGGAGCAATAGCCAGCAAGGCTGTCACCAAGTGCCCGGTTTCCCCCAATAATTCACTGACATCAATATCAGAAACGGCTGCGAAAGTGTTCCGCAATTCCGCAACCTGAATCTGCCCACTAATCCTACTTAACCGAAAAGCCCGCGCTTGCCCTAACTCCACATCTTTCCCAAGCAGATACCAGCCGCCGTCCCGAAACGCTAACCGCCACGGTTCCACCACCCGAGGGCGAAACTCACCGCTGGCAGGGTTTCGATAAGCGAACCCAACCCTGCTCCTGTTCCCGATTGCTTTCAGTAACGGGTTTAGTAAATCTCTTTTTGCCGGAATAAAGGGAATAGGCGCGGAGAATGATTCGAGAGAATCAGGTTTAACGTCATTCCCGATCAGTTTTCGGGCCGCGTTGTCGGCATTTTCGTGCAATTCCCCAGCCTGCCATAAAGCGGCCGCTAAGCGCACCGCACCCACCTCAGCGGGGGTCAAATCAACCACTGGCCCCGGCTGTTTCTTCGCTAACCGATATCTTTCCCGGGTGGTGCCTGCGCCTCGGGTTTCCACTTCCGCCCCGGCCTTGCGTAAAGCCTGTTTATCGCGGCTAAACATTCGCTCAAAAGCGTCCCCGGTTTCAACGTCACTATAGCCGGGCACTACCCTGCGCAATTCCGCTTTTGTGCGCCCGAGTTCAGTAGAATCTAGGGCGTGCCAAAGCGCAATCAGCCGTTCATCTGCGCTAATTACCGGATTTGTCATGCCACATCGCCAAAGAATTGCTGCTCCGCAATGCGACGAGCGCGGCGGGCGGCTTTCAGATACATGTCCTCGATTTGCTGGGCTGTTAGCCAAAGGCTGCGCCCGTTTTTGTCATAACCGGCCATCGTGGCGGCCACCCCAGTTAAG
The DNA here is from genome assembly GCA_031282935.1 of Cellulomonadaceae bacterium. GTDB lineage: Bacteria > Actinomycetota > Actinomycetes > Actinomycetales > Cellulomonadaceae > Xylanimonas. Next base: position 3,770 of record JAITCS010000139.1, on the reverse strand, counting down.
TCACGCCGATTGTGCGGCAAAACGTCCCCGGCGCCCCCAGTGGCTTTGCCATTTGATAACACGATAGCTGACCGCAGGCGAGAGGCGAGGCTCCACGCTTGATTTAGCACCTCGGCATCTTCGTCGTCTAGTAATTGCGCGTTGTGGGCGGCGGCTATTGCCTCACTTGTGCTGGTGACGCGTAATTCTTCGATTGCGCCAGCGTGTTGTAGTTGCAACAACTGGGCCGTCCACTCCACGTCAGACAACCCGCCCGGCCCCAACTTCAGGTGCCTGACCGGGTCCACGCCACGCGGCAGCCGCTCGGCCTCCATGCGGGCCTTGAGGCGCCGAATCTCGCGCAACTGGGCCGGTTTCAGCCCACCCACCGGGTAGCGGATGGGGTCAATCATCGCGATGAATCTGGCCGCCAAATCGGAGGCGGCCGTGGTTCTGTCGGTCAGAAAATCGTGGGCCACCCCCGCGCCCGCCACCGGGCGAGCCCGCAAAAGCGCCTGGATTTCCCAGGGATCCATCCAGCGGGCGTAGTATTCCTGGTAGGAACTGAACGAGCGCGCCAAGGCGCCCCGGCGGCCCTCTGGGCGCAGGTCGGAGTCAACGACGAGGGCGGGTTCGGGACCCACGCGGCCCAACATTTCGCGCACCTCGGTGGCCACCCGGATAGCGAACTCGTTGGCCAATTCGCTGTCCGCGTCGACGTGCGGCTCGTACACGAACATGATGTCCGCATCCGAACCGTAACCCAACTCCCGGCCGCCCAAGCGCCCCATCGCGACGATCAGGATGTCGGCAGGGTCGGCGAGCAGCGAGAACTTCTCCCGAGCGGCCTGGCGGGCCACCCGCAGCGCGCCCTGCAGGGTGAGGTCGGTCAGGTCGGAGATCGCGGTCGCGGCCTGAATTCGGTCACTACGGCCCAGCACCTCGCTCGCCGCGATCCGGGCCAACTCCCGCCGCCGCATGGAGCGCAGCGCCGTGACCGCCTGCTCGGTGGATTCGGCCCGCCCCAAAATGGCCCCCGCCATCCCGGCCAGCGATTCCGCGTGGGCGGGGCGCAAACCCGAGTGGCTATGCCCGGTGGCGGTGGCGCCCGCGCGCTTGAGGGCCTCCGGTTCCGCCAACCACTGCACGGTTTGGGGCGCCCGAGTCACCGCCTCGCGCAGGTAGCCGGAATTGCCCAGCAGATGAGCCAGGGAGTGCGCCGCAGTGCCCGAATCGCGCAACAACTTGAGGAACCATTGGGCGGTGCCGAGTTCGTCAGAGAGCCGCCGGAAAGCCAGCAGACCCTGATCCGGGTCGAAAGTGTCACCCAGCCAACTGAGCATTACCGGCAAAAGTTGGCGTTGCAGCACGGCCCTGCGGCTGGTGCCCTCGGTGAGCGCGGCGATGTGCCGCGTGGCGCCCACGGGGTCGCGGTAGCCGATAGCTTCGAGCCGAGCTTTAGCGGCGTCGGGGGTGAGCGAAATATCGGCCTCAGATAACTTGGCGTATGCAGGTAAAAGCGGACGATAATAGATTGATTCGTGCAAGCTCTTAACTTGACGTTTTACTGCGGCATATCTTTCCTCTAGTGCGCCAGCGCTGCGTTGACCTTTGCGCCTAAGGGTGGCATTCGGGCCGAGCGAGCGCCCTAACCGCCTCAGATCGGTTTCATTCTTGGGTAATAAATGCGTGCGGCGCATTCTGTGTAATTGGACGCGGTGCTCTAGAGCTCGCAAAAAGCGGTAACACCTCTCCAATTCGGCGGCATCAGAGCGCGCGACAAAGCCAGCATCAGCTAAAGCTTTTAGAGCCTCAAAAGTGCCGCGCACCCGTTGGGCTTCATGGGTGCGCCCGTGCACTAATTGCAATAACTGCACGGTGAACTCGATATCCCTTAGGCCACCACGACCTAATTTGATTTGCCTTTCCGACTCAGCTTTCGGAATAGAATCCACCACCCGTTGGCGCATTGCTTGTAAATCAACCACAAAGTTCTCGCGCGCCACGGCTTGCCAAATTAGCGGCTCAACTAAATCACGCCACTCTTGACCTAACTGTAAATCCCCCGCAATAGGGCGGGACTTTAGTAAAGCCTGGAACTCCCAGTTCTCGGCCCAACGCTGATAATAGGTGAGGTAACTGGAAAGGGTGCGCACTAATTGGCCCTGCTTACCCTCAGGGCGAAGATTTGCATCCACCTCCCACAAAGCTGGCTCAGTGCTGTATGCGGCGCAAACCCTTTGCACGGCGGTGGCCACTTTAGTGCCGATGTCAATTACCGCGATTTCATCTGGAATACTGCCGTCGGGTTGCTCCTTTGGCTCCACCACATAAAGCACATCCACATCGGAAACGTAATTCAATTCCCGGCCACCAGTTTTACCCATTCCGATGATAGCGAACCTGATTAGGTTACTTTCCGGCACTTCAAAATTGGCTATCTGATAGCCGCCTTGCAAAGCTGCGGCAGCCAGATCGGCCAAATGCTGCGAAATTGTGGGCAATATTTCTAGCGGGTCGCTGGAGAAATCTAGGGCGGCAATTTGGAGCAAGAAACTGCGATACTCGCGGCGCAGGGCATTGGTGGCCTCGGTGATGAGCGCTTGCGGCTCGCCGGGCTTTTCTAGCTCTTTTTGCACGGCGTTTTCGAGGGTTTTGGTCATATGCGCAGGCGAAAGGTCAGGATGGGGCTCCCCGAGCACATTTAGTAATTCGGGGCGCCGCGCAATAACTTCACCAAGGCCAGCACTGGTGCCCAAGATAGCCAACAGAATGGTACGCCTATCCTTACCGTTCTTATTTGGGTTATCGCTCAGGACTTCGCTAAGCAGTTTCGGGTCGGCCACCTGCGCAATCGCCGCCAATGAAGCTAGCGCCGAATCTGGCTCAGCAACCCCGCGCAACTGAGTCAGCAACCCGCTGGGATCCTTGGGCAAAACTGCGGCAAACTTGGGCTCAGTCCACAGTTGTTCCGCTCGCGCGAGATCAACCAGCGCAGCGCCGAGCAGTTGTTGGCGCAGGGTCAATTCGCGGTCAAGCATTATCATCTCTCAAATGAAGTTCAGGAAGCGGTTCAGTTCATATGGGGTGACTTGTTTGCGATATCCTAACCATTCCGCGCGCCGGTTATTCAATACTGCCCTAAACGCTTTCTCCCCCAAGGTTTCGGCAACCAATTCACTGCCTTCCATAATGTCAATCGCTTGTTCTAGCGAGGTTGGCAGCGGTTGAATACCGAGGGCTCGGCGTTCCCCATCAGTCAATTCCCAAACATCATCCTCCATGGGATCGGGCAATTCATAGTTTTCTTCAATGCCTTTTAGCCCGGCGGCGAACATTACCGCAAAGGCAAGATACGGATTGGCAGCGGAATCCAGGGCGCGATATTCGATTCTGGTGGCAGAATCCTTGCCTGGTTTCGCCATTGGCACCCTAATTAGCGCCGACCTATTATTGTGCCCCCAACAGATGTAACTTGGGGCCTCCGAACCGCCCCAAAGACGTTTGTAAGAGTTAACGTGTTGATTAGTTATCGCGGTGATTTCCGGGGCATGTTTCAACAGCCCGGCAATGAAAGAGCGGGCAGTTTTGGATAACCCGAATTGGGCGCCCGGCTGATAAAACGCATTGCGATCCCCCTCAAAGAGGGACATGTGAGTGTGCATACCAGAACCGGGTTCATCCGCTAACGGCTTGGGCATAAAAGTAGCCAAAACGCCTTGCTCCAACGCGGCCTCTTTCACTACAGTGCGCAAAGTCATTAAGTTATCGGCAGTGGTGAGCGCATCATC
>JAITCS010000124.1 GCA_031282935.1 Cellulomonadaceae bacterium | reverse complement strand
GTCACCTTGGCTTGCAGGTGCCCGTTGAAATCCCGCTTCCCAACCGGAAGATTGTATTCGCCCCTAGCATTGAACCGAATCTGATTATTAAACGCAAAAACGATCAAAGTGAAAAGCAGATATTCCTGCGGCTGCGCAAAGCCTGCGGTCAAAGCATCTCGACTATCAACCCCCAAAAACCCATCCCTGCAACCATTAAAGTCACCCCGCAAACGCAGGTATGGTTCCCGATTAACCGCTGCCACCCCCTGAGAACTGTTGCAGCCGTAATACCCGTAACCAAAATCGCAGGTTCTTGAGAACCCGTAGCAGGTTATTAGCGCGTCTATAGCGGTAAGGAAATCAACCGTGTTTGTGTGCTGAAACATTCGCAAAAGGCTCACTAATTGGGGCTGGGCATCATTTAGGATGATGTGCGGCGCGCCAATGTTCGCCCCAACATTCCCAGCCCCACAGAACAAGTCCACAAAGACGGATAAATCAGCAGGGAAGTGTTCCAACAGTTGTGGTAGTAACCGAAACTTACCCCCGGTATAGTTCAGTGGCGATTGGATCAGCGGCAGGTGCACAAGAAAAGCCTCTCCGCATGGTCAGCTAGGGCAGATTTCCCGGCTGTGAAGGGTTTAAAGCTTTGCGTGAATACCTGCACTTTCCCTTTATCATGCAGAATATCTAGGATATCGGTGTCGTTGAGTTTCGCGTTTGACCGATTGTTACCTTTTTGGCTCATATTATTATATGACATTAAGATGTATGGTGCGTTGATGCTTTGCACCAGTTTCGCAAAGGCGGCTGTGGCCTTATTGGTGCAATAGGCACTTTTTAGCTCAGTCCTATCCATTTTGCGGGCAATTCCAGCTACAGGCGGTTGCTGCCAGCGCGCAATGTTTTCAAGCACGTGAAAAGTGTCGCAGTATTGCCTAGAATTATACGGCGGGTCCAGGTATACTAGGTCGGCCTCAATATGGGAAATCACCTGATTGGAATCCTCATTAAAGCATTGGTTGCCCGCGTTTAGGTGTGGCAGGGGAGTGGGTACTGCCAGTGTCAGCCGGGCTTTTGGCGCAGAGTTTCGGCGATAGGCGTCATAGTGCCCGCAAGTATTAGCAATTTTATCTGCCGCGTATAATAATGCCGTGATCAGTAAGGCACGCTCTCGGGGGTTGATGTCTTGGTGGTCAAATCGGTGCTCAATATCGGCCCTAATATTGCCAATTTGGCGGCATGCAGCGTCGCTAAAGTAAGTATCGGCGAAATTATCGCTCATGTAGTTTGCCTCAGCAAAAGAGCTAGTGTTGTAGTACGAAACTAATTCAGTGACTTTCGCGGCAGAATATTCATTAGGGCTAAACCAAGCATAATGACAAATGTAATTACTGTACAAGATATCGTTCAAAACCAACCGCTTTGCGGTGAATCCCGAGGCCACCGCCCCGGTGCCAGCGAAAATATCGGCCACAGAACGCACACCGCTACACTGCTCGGAAACTATCTGGGTAATGAACGGCAACAACCGATATTTATTGCCAAGGTAGCGGCGATTGTTAATTTCGGTTGTTTTCATTGCCCTATGCCTTACCAGTATCCACCACAGGCTCGGGGGATAACCCATGCAGGGGGTGGCGCACCTCCGGCGCGGCATTCGGGCCAGCATCACTTAGTGGCCGTGATGCGAATTGCTCCAAATACTGCGGCGCACCGGAAACCAGAATTACATCGTAAGGCGAAACAATGGTATCGGGCACGGCAAAGCGGAAAGGCTGATTAGGGGATTTCACCCCCACAACATTGACGCCATACTTTTGTCGTACCGCTGATTCCGCCAGGGTTTTCCCGATTATCTCTGTGGGCGCCATCATCTTGACAATGGTGAATCCGCTATCAACCTCAATGTAATCCAACATACGCCCGCTCACTAAGTGAGCAACCCGCGCGCCCGCGTCCGCCTCCGGGTTGATAATATGGTTGGCTCCCATGCGTTCCAGAATTTGTGCATGTTTCGCAGATAACGCTTTAGCCCAAATCTGACGAATCCCTAAATCCACTAAATTCGCAGTCACTAATACCGAAGATTCCAAGGAACTAGCAATTCCTACCACGCCCACGCCGAATTCGGCGGCCCCAAGTTGCTCCAAAGCTTCCGGGTCGGTCGCGTCAGCCTGCACCACAGGGAACCGGCTGGCCCATTGCGCCACAATTCGGGAGCTCCGATCAACCGCCAGCACCTCCTGACCCAAACTGTCCATCGTGAGGGCCAAAGAGGAACCAAATTGGCCCAACCCCACCACCAAAACCCCGGCCCCCGTTGGCCGCACATTGCGGTGCCAACCAATGCGCTCCGCCGTGCCAAGGCCATGAGGTTTCGTCAAAAGGCCTTGGAACACCGCGCCGAGCCCTAAACCCTCACTATTACCTGCCATACCAACCTACCTAATAAAAATGGATAAGAACAAATGCCTAACCTATCAGCGGGCGTTCCTCCGGATATCTGATCACCCGTTGCCGATCCCGAAAAGCCAAAGCCGCCCCAAAAGTCATCGAACCCGCCCTTCCAATAAACATTAGTAGAATGATCAAAATACGCCCTGGCACATTCAACTTCGCCGATAACCCGCCTTCCAAACCGCAAGTAGCAAAAGCGGAAATAACTTCAAATAACGCCAAATCGAGGGTGGTATTTGTGAGCCAAAGCAAAAGTGCGGTCGCCACTAAAACAATGGTCAAGCCGCCCGCGAATACTGCGATAGCCACTCGAACAGCGGCGGTAGGTATTCTGCGGTGGAAAGCCTCAACATCCCTATCGCCACGAGCCTCCGCGCGGATTGCCAGCAATAGCACCAAAAGGGTGGTGATTTTAATTCCGCCACCAGTCCCGGCGGAACCACCACCGATAAACATGAGCACTTCACTGGTAAGTCGCATTGCCGGGGTGTAACCCCCAGCAGGTAAGGTTGTGAACCCGCCGGAACGCGGCATTACGGCAGCAAATAGCGAGGCGAGAATCTTAGTGTGAAAGTTTAGGGGCGCTAACGTATTCGGATCGTGATATTCCAAAGCCAAGAAGGCGACGAAACCAATAACCAGTAGCGCCAGCGAGCCAACGATGGTCAGTTTGGCGTGTAAAGACCACCGCCGCCAAATGCCCAAATGATTCTTTTGCGCCACTCGTAAAGTCTTTATTACTGGAAAACCGAGCGAACCGATAATTACCCCCAACATCAGCGGTACGCAAACTAGCCAATCGCTCACATAAGGCGTTAACCCTTCGGGCATGGGCACAAATCCGGCATTGTTGAACGCAGAAACTCCTAAGAAAATCGAATACCAGAGCGCTCGGGCAGGGTTATCATGCAAAAATAACATGCGCGGCAACAACACTAATGCCACTAGGGCCTCACAAACCAGTGAAGTTATTACGATAATCCTTATTAGGGAGCGCACCCCGCCTAAACCTTGGGATTTGGTTTCCGATGCCATTAACATGCGCTGTGTCAGGCCCAGATGTCTTGAAACTGTCAAGCCCATGATTGCGGCCGCAGTGATAATGCCTAAGCCGCCCAGCATAACGGCCACCAATATCACCACTTGGCCAAAGAATGACCAAAAAGTGGCGGTATCAACCACCGTTAGCCCGGTAATGCAAAGCGCGGAAACAGCGGTAAATAGGGCGGTGGTAAAGCGGGCTGGCGCCCTGGAAACCGTGGCGAATGGCAACGAAAGCAAAAATGTGAAGAACAATGCCGAACCTGCGAATACCCCGATGGCTAAGCGGGCGGGATAATGGCGGGTGAAGTGAATCCACCAATGTTTGAGCGCATGCTTCTCGGCAACGACGTGCGACACCCGCTGCCTCCCATCCTCAAAGCCGCCGCGCCTGCATTGTGGGCGCGCCAAACGTACACTTTCGGACTCACTAAACTCACTCTCTCACTAAAATGTCGGCTTGGGCAGCAAGCAGCGCCGTTTATCCAAAGAAAACTTGGCCGCGATTCGCCTAAAACCAGTTTGGCTGCTACTCTGAGTGCTGTATTCCAGTCTCACCCGCGAAGGATGGTCCCAAATGGGCTCAGTCATAAAGAAGCGCCGCAAGCGCATGGCTAAAAAGAAGCACCGTAAATTGCTGCGCAAAACTCGGCACAAACGTCGTAACAAGAAGTAGAGTTTTTCGATTTACCAGTGCTTACTCGCCGTTATCTCTTGGATGATTTCGGCGAGTTTGGCGGTTAAGCCCGGCGGTT
>JAITCS010000073.1 GCA_031282935.1 Cellulomonadaceae bacterium | reverse complement strand
AGAACCGGAATGGCTCCGAATTCGAGCCCTTGACCCAAGTGCCCTCCACGTAATGGCCACCGGCGGCGAAAGCGGCCCGCCCAGAGCCGGTCAAAACCACCTCTGGGACGCGAGCGCCGGAGGCGTCGGTAATGCCGGGAACCACAGTCATTTGCACGGAAAGCAATATCACGTTTGTTGCGGATAGCCTTTCGCCACTAACCGTCATTGAAGGTGTGGCGCCATCGTAGCGCTCATACCTTTCGATTACGGGATTCCAGGCCCAATTTGTGGTTTGCACATTTGACATGCGCGCCGAAATGGTATTTGCGGGTTCCCCGGCAGCCATTGTGGATTCGGTTGCGTTTCGGGCGAATAATTGCTGCGCGGGCACCGGAGCGACCCGAGAGCCATTGGCTTGGGAAAGCAGAACTGCCGGGTCTGCGGAGATGTTGTGGGGCGCGCGCCGGTCACTAATGCGCGCAAACCCACGATTTCCCCGGTCAAAGGTTAATGATTGAATACCGGCTGCGTCTATTTGATTAAGAAATACGCGGTTCGCCCCGGAATAACCGAAAATGCCGCCAGTGGGCAACACGATTCCGATATCCGAGCCGCGCGCAGAACGCACGGGATAAACTAAATCAGGAAGGTGGGAGTCGAATATCGCCACAAAGCGGGTTATGCCACCTTCAACTACCTGCTCATATACGATGTCGGCGTCCTCTAACCCGGCCTGGGGCCGCGCGAGATTTGAGTTCTCCACCTTTAGCACCAATGCGGGGTGCTCGGATATCTGATAAGTGGCAACCCCGGTCAGCGGCCACACCTTGTCGGGCGGCCCGTCGGGCAGGTTCGGGTCTGGGGGAGTGGTGCGATCCCCCGAAATGGTTCCGGGCACGGTTTCGGTCACCGCTGGAGGCGTCGTGTCGCTGGCGCAGCCGGTCAGGGCGAACCCGGCCAGCAGGGCCACGGACACCGCCCAGGCAGGCCGCAGCGTTCGGATACTGATACCCATGCTTGCTACCCTATGCCCGAGGCCGCACCATCGGTGGCTAAGCTGGTGCGAGTGTCGGAAATCGTGTACGGCACGCCACCCGTTATATGTGGCAATAAAGCGCGGTCGTATTTGATTATTCGGCCTACCACATTCACTCGATTATCGGGCGGTAAATCCCGTTTCGCTATTTGGATATCGCCTTGGTATCTGCCGTATTTTGAGTTGTCAATAGTGACAGACCCACGTTTGCGGCGCATAGTTCGCAAAGGCGTTATGTCCGGTATGTTCCAAAAGCGCGCTTCCGCTGACCTAATGACATCACGGGCGCCATCCTCGCGATTCACATGCTGATGGGAAGCAACGTAGTCGAATTGGCTGGAGTATTTCTTGGCGTGCAGCGAAATGAATCCGTCTTTCAGAAAAGTGGCGAATTGCCCTAAACTGCGGGGCGCTAAACCGCCATCCCCAACATAGACTTCATCCACGCCACCATTGGAAATCAAATCGAGCGCCCCCGCTAAAGGATTTTTGTGCCTGTGCCGCTCTAAAGTTGGCAAACCCTGAAATAAAGGCGCTCGCAATTTCGCGTCCCCAGGAGTAAAGGCCACAACCGTGAACCCGTTTTCTTTCAGGAATCGGTCTTTGGCCAGCAAGTCTTTTCCGGAAACCCCGGTTTCTGGGCGGGGGTAATAGTTGTGCCAAGCCACCAGATTGCTAAAGTCGGCCCCGGCGTCGCGTAATTCGCAAACGTCTTTACTGGTAATGGTACTGGCGTTTAGGCACATGCCAAACGTATGCGAGGCGTTGGCAATTTGGGCATTGGAAATGTGGTAATCGGCGCGCAACCGAGAAATGCCCAATTTTGCCAACGAGGAAAGGTCAGCCCAACTGAAACCGGCCCGCTGCAAAGCATCGCCTGAAATATCAACAGTCAATTCTAGCCCGAGGGCGCGGGTCGCCTCCCCTAATTCGCGCAGAAACTCCCGATACTTGGCTGGGTTATCTTCGGGGATATGGATAGAGGTGAACACTCCAGTGAATCCTGCCGCTGCCATTGCATTGATATATGCGGTATCGAGCGGGCCGTCGCTGGCGAAGATTGAGAAACCGAGTTTAGGGGCCACGGAATCAACCATAACAGAAAAATAACTCGCAACACGCGGTGTGATTTCTGGCACAAAATGATCTTTGCGGTGTACGCTCGGCGTTGTAGCTGCTCTGACTTGTCGGGCTTCCTGGCGCGTCTGGGCGGTGTCTGGATTGCAAGTTCTAACCGGCGAAAGCGCATAACGCCAAAGCCGGAAAAGGGTAAGAGGAGAACGGTGGTTGATTTAGATAAACTTGGCACCGAGCGCCGAAATGAGGCGACGTTCGGGCTGGATACCATGAGTGTGGAACAGGCCGTGAACCTGATGAACGCTGAGGATCATCGCGTTGCAGATGCTGTGCAGTTGCAACTCCCTGAGATTCAAGCCGTCATTGAGCAGGCTATCGCACACTTCAAAAAGGGCGGTCGGCTAATCTATTTAGGCGCCGGCACCAGTGGCCGTTTGGGCGTTTTGGATGCCGCAGAATGTGTGCCCACTTTCGGGGTCACCCCCGATAAAGTGGTGGGCCTAATTGCTGGCGGCATGAAAGCGATGACTGTCGCAGTTGAAGGCGCCGAAGATGACGCGGCGCTGGGGCGGCAAGACCTTATTGACTTGAATTTGACGCCCAACGATATGGTGGTCGGAATTGCAGCCAGCGGTCGCACCCCTTACGTAATCGGCGCGTTGGATTACGCCCGCGAAATCGGTGCTGGCACCGGCACAATATCGTGCAACAAAGATGCCGAGATCAGCAAGCACGCTGATTACCCTATTGAGGTTGATTGCGGGCCAGAATTCTTGACCGGCTCCACCAGGCTCAAGTCCGGCACAGCCCAAAAGCTGGTGCTCAACATGATTTCCACCATTTCAATGATTGGCATTGGCAAGGTGTACAACAACCTAATGGTTGATGTGAAACCAACTAATGAGAAATTGGTGGCGCGCGCCAAGCGCATCATCGTCGAAGCTACCGGCTGTTCTGCTGAGCAGGCAGCGGCAGCTTTCGAGGGTTCCAATCATGACGTCAAAGTGGCAATCGTAATGGTTTTGGCCGATACGGATGCCGCTGGGGCAAAAGACCGCCTTGCAAAAGCAGACGGTTTTGTAAGAGATGCAATAAAGTGAAAGGGTAGCAATGGCAGATAAGTATGAAGTGATAGCCAATTCTACAATTGACGCTATCGGTGGCCCGAGTAACGTGGCCTCTTACACAAACTGCATGACACGCTTGCGGATTGTGCCGCGCAACGCCGCACTAATCAACGATGGCGCTGTCAAAGCAATTCCTGGCGTTATGGGTACGGTGCAAGGCCCGGAATATCAAGTCATTCTTGGCCCTGGTGCCGTGACTAAAGTCGCTGACCATTTTGGGCGGATTACTTCGGTAAGAGCTGCTCCGGCTGTCGAAGATGTTTATTATGAGGATCTCGGCCCCGGAACTTCCGCAGAAAGCCTGGCGGCACGTGGTGCGCAACTAAAGGCCGAGCAGAAAGCGCGTAACAACACTCCGTTCAAGAACTTCTTGCGGCACATCGGCGCTATCTTCATTCCGTTGATTCCCGCTTTCGTTGGTGCAGGGCTTATTGGCGGTATCGCCAACATCATCCTTAACCTGATTACTGCCGGGCACATCACCTCCCCATTCTGGATGACGCTGCGCACGGTTATGGGCGTTATGCAGAACGCTTTGTTCGCATACCTGATGATTTACATCGGCATCAATGCGGCTAAAGAATTCGGTGCCACCCCGGCTCTCGGCGGTTTGATCGCGGGTATCACCTTGCTTAACGGCGTTACGGCTGGCCCACTCGGTGCGCCTTGCCCGCCAGACACCCCCGGCTGTTTGACCAACATTTTCAACGGCAACTCGCTGCAAGCCGGTTATGGTGGCGTGCTGGGCGTATTGCTCGCCGTGTGGCTGTTGTCGGTTGTCGAGAAAGCTTTGCGCCGGTTTATCCCAGATTCTTTGGATATCATCCTGACGCCTTTGATCGCTATTCTGATTGTGGGCCTTTTGACCATATTCTTGATTATGCCTA
>JAITCS010000109.1 GCA_031282935.1 Cellulomonadaceae bacterium | reverse complement strand
CGACGGGGCCTTCCTCGCCGGAGCACCCGTGGTCGGTCGCGTTCGTTTCTGGCAAGATTCAGGGGTGGATTGAGCGGCTCGGCCCGGTTTGGGTGGAAGGCCAGGTGCTGCAATACAATAGGCGACCCGGTTCGGGAATGCAGTTTTTTACTTTACGAGATTTGCATCAACAATCATCGGTTGATGTTTCGGTTTTTAGCAGTGTGATTGAGGATTCTGGGATAACGCTGGAAGCCGGGTCTCGGATTTTGCTTTATGCTAAACCTAATTATTATGCGGGTAACGGGCGATTATCGCTGCGCGCTGTTGAGATTAGGGCGGTTGGCATTGGCGAATTGCTGGCGCAGTTGGAGCGGCTAAAACAGTTGTTAGCCGCTGAGGGTTTATTTGATGAAGCAAAAAAGCGCGCCTTACCGTTTTTGCCTAACGCTATCGGGCTGATTACGGGCCGCAATTCGGATGCGATGCATGATGTTTTGAAAAACTCACGTTTGCGCTGGCCAGAGGTGCAATTCGTGGTGCGTGAGGTTGCCGTGCAAGGCACGAGCGCAGTGCCAGATGTGATGCGCGCATTAGCGGAACTTGATCAGCACCCGCAGGTGGAGGTTATTGTTATTGCGCGCGGCGGCGGTAGCCTAGAGGATTTGTTGCCTTTTTATGATGAGGCACTATTGCGGGCAGTGTTTGCGGCTCGAACTCCGGTGGTTTCCGCTATCGGGCATGAACGCGATAACCCGTTACTTGATTTCGTGGCCGATTTACGCGCTTCTACGCCCACAGACGCTGCGAAACGTATTGTCCCTGACGCCTTTGAATTGCGAAATGAAATTGTGATTGCGCGGCGCGGAGTTGCCCGTAGTATCACTAATCTTTTAGAGCGGCATCAATATCAGTTGGACGAATTGCGCACCCGCCCCGTGCTGGCCAACCCAACGAGCCTCATTGACAACCGGATCATAGAGATTGGGCACCTCACCGACGTAATGCGCCACCTGATTTTGACCCAAATACTCACCGCCTCCAGCGAAATCAACGCCCTGAAAGCCCAAGTGCAGGCGATGTCCCCGCTCGGCACCATGCAGCGCGGTTTTGCGATCGTGCAGCGAGCAGACGGAGCCGTCGTCAATGAGGCCACCGACGCCCCCGCTGGCACCACCCTGTTGATTCGGCTCGCCAAGGGCACCCTCATTGCCAAGGTTGTTGCAGCAAAATAAACCCGCGCGCCCAGCCGGTCATGCCACGTTTCTTTGGCGGCGGCGGGGTATGTTAAGGGTATGACCTATGTGATCGGGAAGCCTTGCGTGGATGTCAAGGATCGGGCGTGCGTGGACGAATGCCCGGTGGACTGCATTTACGAGGGCGACCGCACCTTATACATTCACCCCACGGAGTGCGTTGATTGCGGGGCCTGCGAGCCTGTTTGCCCGGTTGAGGCCATCTATTACGAGGACGATTTGCCCCCGGAGCTGCGCAGTTATTTGGCCGATAACGCGAACTTCTTTGACACTGTTTTGCCTGGCCGCTCAGAGGCGCTCGGTTCGCCCGGCGGGGCGGCGCGGGTGGGGGCGCTCGGGGTGGACACGCCGATGGTTTCGGATTTGCCTGCGGGTGCAGATTAGCCGGTTTGCTTGCGGTCGCGGAATAGCTTGTCGTTACGGATTCGCTTACGGTTGCAGATTAGCCTGTAATTGCGGATTTGTCAGATAATAAAGAGGAACACGAATTGTCAAAGCAAAATATGGATAAAACAACAAACCTTGAGGCCGAAATCGCGGCGCTGCCTTTCGAGGCGGCCCGCGAGCAGCTCGCGCAGGTGGTGGCGCGCCTTGAGGCGGGCGGTGACCCGTTGGAAACCTCCCTTGAGCTGTGGGAACGCGGCGAGTTGTTGGCCGCCCATTGTCAATCTTGGTTAGATAAAGCCCGACAACGCTTGGCCACCGCTACCGGCGGCGAGGCGCCCGTGGGGGAAAGCATTACTGGAGATGAGCCATTCTAATGAGTGATAATTCGACCCTTCCCAAAGACGCACTTTATGGCAAGCAGACCGCTTTAGCGGTGGCGAACTTTCCGATTTCCGGGCAACGGTTCCCCACTTCGCTTATACATGCTTTAGCGCAGGTAAAAAAGGCGGCCGCAAAGTCGAACGCGCAATTAGGCACGCTTGATCCTAAGGTGGCCGATGCGATTGTGGCGGCTGCTGATAAAGTCATTTCAGACTCGGATCAGGAATTGCAGACGCAATTCCCGGTGGATATTTATCAGACTGGTTCTGGCACCTCCACTAACATGAATATGAATGAGGTTTTGGCTAATATCGCTGGTTCGCAACTAGGGCAAGATGTTCACCCTAACGATCAGGTGAACGCTTCTCAAAGCACCAATGATGTTTTTCCAACCGCTATTCACATTGCGGCCGCAAATAGTTTAGAGAATAAACTAATTCCGGCTTTGTCGGAATTGTTTGAAGCGTTAGCTATAAAGGCCGAGGAACTGAATCGGGTGGTCAAAGCTGGGCGCACTCACCTGATGGACGCCACCCCAGTCACTTTAGGCCAAGAGTTCGGGGGTTACGCGGCCTCTATAAGCCACGCCATTGAGCGGTTATCCGGCCAGATTGAGGCCGTGTGTGAGGTCGCCTTGGGGGGCACCGCAGTGGGCACCGGTTTGAACGCGCCCAAAGGTTACCCGCAAACGGTAATAGAAAAACTTGCCGAGATCACCGATTTACCAATTCGGGAGGCCAACAATCATTTCGAGGCGCAGGGCACCCAAGATTCTTTAGTGGAGTTGTCCGGGGCGCTGAAAACCTTAGCGGTGTCTTTGACTAAGATTTGTAACGATTTACGATGGATGTCCTCTGGCCCTACCGCTGGTTTGGGGGAAATCAGTTTGCCAGAATTGCAGGCTGGGTCGTCTATTATGCCCGGAAAAGTGAATCCTGTTATTCCTGAGGCTGTGTTGCAAGTGTGTTCCCGTGTTGTCGGAAATGATGCGACTATCGCCTGGGCAGGGGCCAGCGGCAATTTCGAGCTTAACGTGCAAATGCCAATCATCGGGGCCGCGCTCCTAGAATCTATCGAATTGCTTTCCAACGCTTGCACTTTGTTGGCTGAGAAATGCGTATCGGGGATCACCGCTAACGTTGAAAAAGCGCAGCAATATGCGTTGTCCTCCCCTGCTATCGTGACTGCCCTAAACCCGATTATCGGGTATGATAAAGCGGCCGAAATTGCCAAATACGCCGTTGCTAATCATTCGACAATAAAGCAAGCGGCCTTGGATTTAGGTTTCGTGGCGCGCGGGGAATTGACGGAGGATCAGCTAGACGATGCTTTGGATCCGATAATGATGTGCTAATCATCCCATCCGGAATATCGGGCCAGGAATACCGGGCCGAACAGCATTACCGGGTCAACAATACCGGGTCAAGGGGAAACCGGGCTAATACGGCGTCACCGGCAGGGCGCGTTTGTGCGCGCTCGCCTTATATTTGCCCTCAATTAACTCAGTTACTCCAGCGGCAACCGGCTTGCCCTCCAGGTAATCGTCAATCTGCTCATATGTTAGGCCCAGCTCATCTTCATCGGCGCGCCCCGGAGTGCCATCCAGCAAATCCGCTGTGGGCACTTTCTCATACAAAGACTTGGGCGCACCTAATGCCACCAAAAGCGAACTCCCCTGCCGCTTAGTAAGCCCCGCGAGCGGTGTGATATCGGCGGCGCCATCCCCAAATTTCGTGTAAAACCCGGTCACCGCCTCGGCCGCATGGTCAGTGCCGATAACCAACAACCCGAGTTCCCCAGCAATGGCATATTGTTCTACCATTCTGATGCGAGCTTTGACATTGCCTCTATTGAAATCTGTCAAACCGCCAGGAAATACTTCGGATAAAGAGTTCTCGATAGCGCTAACGCCGCTTTCGATATTCACAGTGAATTGCTTATCTGGCTGAATGAACGCCATGGCATTAGCAGCATCGTCAGCATCTTTTTGCACCTTATATGGCAAACCGACCGCCACAAAAACCGCTTCCCGCCCCGCCGCGCGCACGCGTTCGCAGGCCAACTGCGCCAGCCGCCCAGCCAAAGTCGAATCCTGCCCCCCGGAAATGCCCAGCACATAACCGCGCGCCCCGGATTTGAGCAGGTAATCTGCCAAAAACTGCACGCGACGCTCGACTTCGGTGGCTGGGTCAATGGAAGGTTCCACGCCGAGGGCGCGGGCAATCTCGGCCTGCATACCTTAATCATAGCCACAAGCGACCAAACTTTGCGCTGTGTCCTTCCTGAAACTCGCCCAGTCCCGCCAATCCATCCGCGCCTTCACCCCGCAAAGCCTCAGTGACAGCCAAATTGAGGATGTGCTTGCAGCCGCCATTGCAGCGCCGAGCGCGGGAAACAAGCAGGCTTGGCACTTTGAGGTGGTCCGCGACCCAGCGCTTAAGTCCGCCATCGCCGAGCAGGCCGCCAAGCAGCCATGGATTGCGACCGCGCCGATTGTGATTGTGGTGTGCGCTGATCCGGCCCAGAACAGTGAGCGTTACGGCGAGCGCGGGCGTGACCTTTATACTATTCAGGATACTGCGGCGGCGATTCAGAACATGCTGCTCTGTGCGGTGGATTTGGGTCTGGGCGGGTGTTGGTGCGGCGGTTTTGATGAGCGGACGGCGGCCGAAATCCTCGATTTGCCTACCCACCTGCGTCCCATCGCGCTGCTGCCGATTGGCTATCCTGGCGGCCCAGCCCCCGACCCGAGGCCGCGTCGGCCTATTTCTGAGGTGGTCAATTTCCGGTAATCCGGCCTGTCCTTGGTTCACTTTGCGGAGTGCCGGTTGTGGGCCTGACCAGGAGTTTTAGTAGGTGACGCCCATTTGGCGACACTAGAACACGCAAAATGACGGTTCGTGTCCGAGGTGCGTCATATGCTAGCGGCATGACGGCAGAGATGAAGTGTCCGATGGGGCATGGCGCCCTTTCTGGGAACGGCGGTGTGGGCGAGGGCGGCTTTGGGCATGGCGGTCGAATGCCTACCCCTTCGGAGGGCGGCGGCAACCGGAATTGGTGGCCTGAGCAGTTAAACCTGAAGATGTTGGATCATGACATTCGGGAAGCCAACCCAAACGACCCCGATTTCGATTACGCCAGCGCGTTTCAGGCCCTTGACCTCGACGCCGTCGCCGCCGACATTGCCCACACTCTTTACGATTCCAAAGACTGGTGGCCCGCCGATTTCGGCAACTACGGCCCGTTCTATGTGCGCATGGCTTGGCACGCGGCGGGAACTTATCGCGCGCTCGACGGTCGGGGCGGGGCCAGCGGGGGGCAGCAGCGGTTCGCGCCGCTCAACTCTTGGCCGGATAACCAGTCGCTCGACAAGGCGCGGCGCCTGCTTTGGCCCGTCAAAAAGAAGTATGGCCGGGCACTCAGTTGGGCCGACCTGATCATCATGGCGGGCACCGTGGCACAAAAGGAAATGGGCCTGCCCATTTACGGTTTCGGCGGCGGGCGCGTGGATGAATGGGAGCCGGACGATGACGTGTACTGGGGCCCAGAAACCACCTGGCTCGCCGAGGAACGCTGGGACAAAGAGCGCAAACTTGAGCGGCCTTTGGCTGCCGCGCAGATGGGCTTGATTTACGTCAACCCGGAGGGGCCAGGCGGGGTGCCTGATCCGGCTGGGTCGGCCCACGACATTCGGGAAACCTTTGGCCGCATGGGCATGAACGACGAGGAAACGGTGGCCCTGATCGCGGGCGGCCACACTTTCGGCAAAACCCACGGCGCCGCCGCCGGTGAACAGCACGTGGGGCCAGACCCGGAGGATGCGCCGATGGAGCAGCAGGGTTTGGGTTGGAAGTCCGACTTCCGCAGCGGCAAGGGCGTGGACGCGATCACCTCCGGCCCGGAGGTCACCTGGACGTACAACCCCACCCAGTGGGACAACGAATACCTGGAAATCCTGTACCGATACGAGTGGGAACTCACCAAGTCGCCTGCTGGAGCCTGGCAGTGGAAGCCGAAAGACGGCCAACAAATCATTATGGTGCCTGAGGCCGACGGCAGCGGGGATCGCCCGCCCGCAATGCTCACCTCGGACATCGCGCTGCGGGTTGACCCCGAATACGACAAGATCGCCCGCCGTTTCCACGACGATTTTGCGGCTTTCACTGACGCCTATGCGCGCGCCTGGTACAAACTCACCCACCGTGATATGGGGCCACACCAGCGTTTGCTCGGCTCGTGGAAACCCGCCGGCCCGCTCCCTTGGCAAGACCCGCTCCCGGCGGCGCGCCACCCGCCACTGGACGCGGCCCGCATC
>JAITCS010000070.1 GCA_031282935.1 Cellulomonadaceae bacterium | reverse complement strand
CTATGCTGGCGCCGTGAGCAAAGCAGATGGGACTCGCATCTCAACCTCCAGCGCCGCCTCCTCCGGGCCTGAGGGCGGCTTCACCGAGAGCTTCGAGCAAGATGGCGGGGGCCGGGGGTCGGCGCCGTCATTCCGGCAGCAGCACATTTTGAACTACATCCGCAGCTCCATCGAATCTCGCGGTTATCCCCCCTCAATGCGCGAAATAGGGCACGAAGTCGGGCTAACCAGCCCTTCTTCGGTCAAACACCAACTGGTAGTGCTTGAGCGCAAAGGCTATTTACGGCGTGATCCGAACAGGCCACGAGCCATCGAACTGGTTGACCCCACCGGCGAAAAAGGCCCACTGCGGCCACCCGCCATCGCAGCGTTGCGGAACCGCGAACAGCAACACTCACGCAACATATTTGGGTTTGGCCGCGATGGCAGCGATCTGGAGGTCAATGCCGCTTTCGTTCCGTTGGTCGGCCGAATAGCCGCAGGTGGCCCCATTCTGGCAGAACAAGCCATTGAGGATGTCTTCACGCTGCCCAAGCAGTTAGTGGGAGATGGGGAACTCTTCCTGCTCAAGGTTAAGGGAGAATCCATGATCGAAGAGGCCATCTGTGACGGCGACTGGGTGGTGGTTCGGCAGCAGAATGTGGCCGAGAACGGTGAGATTGTCGCAGCGATGCTCGACGGCGAGGCCACCGTCAAGACTTTCAGGCGGGATCGTGACCACCTGTGGCTCATGCCAGCTAACCCGGCTTTCGATCCCATTTTAGGGGACGACGCGACGATCTTGGGGCGCGTGGTCGCCGTGCTGCGCGCGCTCTAGGTGGCGGGTGGCTGCGAGTTGAGGGTCAGGCTGAGGTGGGGTTTGCCGCTTTGGCGGCCGCGTCCAGGCGCTGGAGGGCGGAAAGCACAACATCTCGATTAGTGGTGCGCCAAAACGGTGGGAGGGAGGCGACCAGATAACCAGCATACCGAGCGGTTTGCAAACGAGGGTCCAGGACCGCTACTACGCCTCGGTCGTTTGAGCGGCGGATTAGTCGTCCAGCGGCCTGCGCGAGCCGGAGGGCAGAGTGAGCTGCGGAAACTGCCATGAATCCGTTGCCACCACGCTGCTCCACGGCTTGCACGCGAGCGGAACTGATTGGGTCATCCGGCCGCGGGAAACCAAGTTTGTCAATGATCACTAATTGGCACGAGGCGCCGGGCACGTCAACGCCCTGCCACAAGGAGAACGTCCCAAACAAGGAGGCACTAGGGTCGGCAGCAAAATCAGAAATTAGAGTCGGCAGTTGATCATCCCCTTGCAAAAACACCGGGGTAGCCAACCGCTCCCGCATGGCCGTAGCCGCCACCTCGGCAGCCGCGCGCGACGAGAACAGGCCCAAGGTTCGACCCCCGGCAGCCCGAATCAGAGCTTCAATTTCATCAAGTTGAGATTCAATTACAGGTTCCCTGCCCGGGCGCGGCAAATGGGCAGCCACATAAAGAATGCCTTGCTTCCCATAATCGAAAGGACTACCAACATCCACACCCTTATACCCATCAGCCGCTAAGCCGAGAGAATTAGCCGCAGCAGTGAATGAATCCCCCAGCGCAAGGGTGGCAGAGGTGAACACTCCCGTGGAATCCTCAAGCAGCCGCTCCTTAATGAGCATGGCAACCTGCTGTGGTCCGGCGTATAACCGCGAGAATCCATCCTCCGCTTTGACACACCAAAGCACCTCGGCCTCGTTGGGATCCGCAATTCTTTCGGCCACCTCAAAAAGGCTGAGCAGTGCAGCCTGGGCAACTTTGGCGCCCCCGTCAGCCTCGGCGTTGCCTGCGGATTGGCCTCCCGCTGCGCGCTGGGCAGGTTCGGGGGTGATCAGCGGGCGGGTGGCGTCGCGCAGTAAAGCAACGGCACTGCGCAGCGCTTCGGGCAGTTCGGCGGTGAATCGCCCTTCCGCGCAAGCTGCCAGCGCAATCCCAAACTGTTTGCCGGCGTCGTCTAGGCGCTCAGTGGCGACGCCCAGGTGACGTTTCGCCGTGCGGGCGGTGCGTTCGATTATCGGGAGCGACAACTCCACGGTGGCACCAGAAATCACGGCGGACTCAAGATTATGCGCCTCATCAACTACCAAAACATCATACTCGGGCAAAACTCCGGGGCTACCTGTTGCGGCCACCCCTAACATCGCATGATTTGTTACCACGATATCGGCCTCGCGGGCAGCATTCCGGGCGGCCTCAGAGAAGCAATCTGCGAGCATTGGACATTTATTGCCCAAACACTCCAGCGAGGTCACCGAAACTTGACGCCAAGCCCGGTCGGACACGCCAGGCACGAGATCATCACGATCCCCGGTTGTGGTCGTTTGTGCCCAATCCCGCGCCCTGCGCACCTGATCAGCAAAGCTCTCGGTTTGGTCCTGGTGACTGGGGCCATTCCGTTTCGATTTGCCAGTCTTCCCTTTGGGTTTCGCGCCTTTGACGCTGCCGGAACCCCCGGAATTGTCAAAAACACTAGAACCACCGGCATCACTGGATTCGGAGTTCGCGCCAATCGGGTCATCGAACAACGTAAATTCGTCAATCGGATAACCGCCGTCCAGTTTGTATTTGCAGAGATAGTTTTGCCGCCCCTTCAACACGCTGAACTTTAGTTCCCTGGGCAATAGGGGCTGCAAAACCTCGGCAAGGATCGGTAAATCCCTTGAAAGTAACTGGCGCTGCAAGGTTAAAGTCGCCGTCGCCACAATCACCCGTTCTTGCTCCGCGACCGCATGGCAGGCCGCCGGAACAAGATACCCGATGGATTTCCCTGTTCCGGTGCCCGCCTGCACCAAGAGTGTTTTCTCACCCGCTATCGCCGCTGCCACTTCAGTTACCATCTGCTGCTGGCCCGATCGCGGGCTGCCACCCAGGCGGTCAACCACCAGCGCCAAGACACCCTCCGGGGAAACCTCTACCACTAGACCACTAAGTCGCCGGGCGTGGCGAAATCGGCCAAGCGGCTCGCTAGCGCCTCATCAACCCGCCCGCGCACCCGAGTTCCAGCCTCCAGGTGCTCGGTCGAGTCCACCTCACCGTTGGCGTGAATGGCCGAAACCAAGTCGCCCCTAGAATACGGGAGCACCACGTCAATGGAGACTCCCGGCCTAGGC
>JAITCS010000182.1 GCA_031282935.1 Cellulomonadaceae bacterium | reverse complement strand
TCAGTGTTCTCATGGGCTGCCAAGAGCCGATAGACATGAACGGGCTTCTCTTGCCCCATTCGGTGTGCTCGCGCGATGGCTTGCCGCTCAATTTGCGGGTTGTATTGTGGGTCAACGATGATAACGACCGAAGCTGCTTGGATATTCAACCCTGTTCCCCCAGCGCGGATTTGAGCCACCAGTACCGAGCCGTCATTGCGCTTCGTGAAATCATCAACAAACATCTGCCGTTGTTCAGGGGAGATAGCCCCGGTAATCGGACCTACTGCCTTTGAGCCAAATTCCTCCATGCAGGCCGCGACATTATTCAGGAAGTGGCAGAATACTACTACTTTATTACCTTCATCTGTTTCTTCTTCAATAATTTCCCGCAGGCGAGGTAACTTATCCCTAAATGTTAGTTGTTTTTGTTTTGTAACGTGCAGGTTTTCGTCAATTCCCGCGACCTCAATCCATTGGTCTTCTTCAATTAAGTCAGGCAATTCTTTCAATACATCGACTGCGTTACGACGCAAATAATAGGGTGCGATATGGGAACGAAACTGACGAACCGAAGTAATCGGCGCTGTTTTGGCCGAATGTGGCTGAATATGTGAGAGCAAGGTTTGGAACTCTCTAACCTTGTTCTCCATCGGAGTACCGCTTAGGAGGAGCGCATATTCTGATCGGGCGAGAAGTTGCCGAACATTTTGCGTGCGCGCCGCTTCTGGGTTTTTGGCATAGTGTGCTTCATCTGCTACTACCACAGGGATACTTGGGTCTGCTAGGCGGCCCAATAACCATTTCAAGGTTTCATATGTAGTAACGCCGATGGCACCACCTGACGCGTTTTGCCAGGCCCGCAAACCTGACTCCTGCTCTGAACCATGTATGCGATATCCTGTCATCTTGGTTTTATCTGAGATTTCATTTAGCCAGTTCACGACCACCGCAGCAGGGCAGACAACGAGGGTCTTGTGATTCAGGTGCGCAACTAAAGCAAGTGCTTCAATAGTCTTTCCTAAACCCATCTCATCCCCAAGAATCACACGTTTTTGCACGGCAGCGAACCTTGCAGCAAATGTTTGGTATCGGCGGAGTGCGGGGATTGTAAGGCGCCTAGTATCGAGGTCGGTAGCAAGTACCTTGTCTATTACATCTTGCGGTAAGTCGCCATAGATATGGGTCGAACCGCCAAAACCCATTTCATCAAGAATCGAGTAGAAGTCAGCAGAGTGCTGTTGAAATTCGGCCCAAATGTCCTTGTCAAGCAAGTTGCTAAGAGGGAAGAATCGGTCAAGCAAGCGGCCACGCAAATTTACTTGATTCACCCCATCGCCAATTAGGAGAAACGAACCGTTAAAATCAACTTGATCATTTAGCTTTTGGAAATCCCATATCAGCTTGCGCCAACCACTATCGGCGTCTATGCGTCGCTTGGCTAGAAAATTATTTAGTTGGCGAAGCAGTTCAGTTTGTTCGGGAGTTCTTTTGGATAAGTCAAAACGAATTGCAGCATTACGGTTCTCATCACGCTTTGCTTCCTCGAAATGTCTAATCGCTGTTATGGCATTAGAAATTCCGACGCCACCAACTCCAGGGATGGACTGAAGCCGAGAGTAAGTGAGTTGTCCGATGTTGATAATTCCGGCTTGTTTGATTTTGTTTAGCGGTAGGCGCTCTCCGAAAGGTTTTAGGTCGTCAACTGGAAATTGGTTGAGGTTAGGAATATTTTGTGTATCTAGGGCACGGTTGCCTGCTTCTTTGAGTTCGTTAGTGTAAGTTTCATATGTTTTGGAGATAATACCGTTTAGTTGGGCAATCTCTATTGGGATGTGCTGGAATCCGCTTGAAACTAATTCGACCTGGCCAGGGAACACTTGGTCGGCTATTTTGGTGGTAAAAGCCTCGGTGCTGTGGCTTTGATCCCTGTTGGCCAGGATGGAATCGAGGTAAGCGCCAACGCCTGCGCTGGCAAGTTGCCGCACGCGCAATTTGGCGGCTTTACTCTTTCGATGTGGTTCACCGAAAGTGAGAAACCCTGCGCCTTTCTCAATCGTGTAGGCAAGATTATGCAATTCGGCAGCCAATTCATCTAGCTGGTTGGTATCTACACTAAGAATTCCAGAGAGATAGTGAATTCGATTTAGTATGTTGTAAATTTCTGGGGTTAATGAAACTACTGAAAACTCGTATTGACCTCCGAATTCAATCGGACGCTGCTTGGATAGCAGCAGATTCTTGAGTCCACGAATCTCAGAATCTGCATTGCGCTGTGTATTGATAATTAACTGTGAAGTGCTAAGCCATTGCTGAGCTAAAGTAGTTTCTTTCTGAACCAACACTTACCTCCATTGGTTTTACATTAGCATCAATTAGGGATATTATTTTGGAATTCTAGGGCAGATATGGCTGACACTGCGCACAGCGGCTGTGAAACAACCAATTTCTGGCGCAGCAGCAGATTGGGCAACCTAGTAGCGCAGGCTAGCAGCGGGGTGTGACCATAAATTAACGCAAAAGGGTCCTGCGGTTTAGCTGTAGTTCGGAGCTGGGGGCAGGCCAAAGAGAGTTTCCAGCGAGATCGCCCCCGAACCGTGATAATACTTCGCTAACGGTTCGCCAATATAACGCAAGTGCCAAGGCTCCGGCATGTATCCGGTTATGCCCCGGTTCGCCTCGGTGTAGCGCACAATGAAGCCGAATCGCCACGCGTTCTCGGCGGTCCAGCGCCCCAAATCGGTTGCCCCAAAATTGTTCATGTCACCACCCACCTCGGTGACATCGGCAGCCAAACCGCTTTGGTGCTCGGAGAACCC
Source organism: Cellulomonadaceae bacterium (assembly GCA_031282935.1). Lineage (GTDB taxonomy): Bacteria > Actinomycetota > Actinomycetes > Actinomycetales > Cellulomonadaceae > Xylanimonas. The sequence continues at coordinate 4,917 of JAITCS010000182.1, read as the reverse complement.
GGCGCGCGCGCTGAATGTGTCGGCGCGTTCTTGCCCGTGTTCGGCGAAGTAATTGCGGTAGAGGTTGCCCTGATAATCGAAGGGCCGAAAACCGGACACTAATTGCAAGGGTTGGCCCAATTCGGCCTCGGCCGCTTTCGACAGCGCGGTGAGCGCGTTGGCCGCATCGAGGCGGAGGCTGCCATTTCCTCCTGCGATGGGAAGGTTCGGGGTGGTCAAATCGGTGGGGGCGTAGTCCGGGCTGAGCTGGGTGGTTTTATTTACGATTACCCATGGGCTTGCGGGGTCGGTGAGGGAATGAGTTTCGTCAAGCAAGGTAGCCATCCCGTCTTGCACCGAAATCGCGCGCGGCCCCGAAACGCCGTCCGACAAAGAAACCCCGTTGGCCATAGAACCGTCGTCGGACAAAGAACCGTCGTCGGCCATAGCACCGCCGCTGCCGGAACCAACTGTGGAGGGTGCGGGGGAGAAGTTTGCGACAGGCACAGCGACAGGCTCAGCCCCGCGCTGGGTTGCGGAAGGCGACGAGGTGCAGGCGCCCGCGAACGCTATAACGACAAGGGCAGCGGCAATGCTCAATCGGCGTGCGTCGCTGCGTTCCACCCCGCCATTGTACCGCTCAAAAGTCGCCGATTGCCCGGCGGCCCACCCCGTTTGCGGAAACTGATTGAAAATCACACTGTGTGTTTGCCTGGCGAAACCTTTAATAGTGCGCTAGGCTATGGGAAAGGAGCCGACGAATAAACGGCTGAGTCAGGTTGAGGATCAACGATGAGCGCCAGAGCCTTGAAGTCTCGTTTCATACGCGTTGCTGCCTGCGTGCTGACATTTAACCTGGTGAGCGGCGTATCCATCGCCGTTGGCGCGCCTCAGCAGGATCAAGAACTGGCGCTCATAATGTGCCACTGCGGCTCCGAATCCCTCCCTAACCCCGTAGCGGATTGGACGCTGGAGCAACAAGTTGGGGCGCTTTTCATGGTCGGCACTCCAGCGGGCAGCTCCGCATCTGCGTCAACTGTGAAATTGCTGAAGGATAGGCATGTTGGCGGCGTATTCCTGCATGGGCGCTCCAACGCCGGAGTTACCGCAATCGCAAAACAAACCGCCGCGTACCAGAAAGCCGCCAGCACACCGGGCAATCTCCTCATTGCCACCGACCAAGAGGGCGGCAGCGTGCGAGTGCTGCAGGGCGCTGGGTTTAGCACCATCCCCAGCGCAGTAAAGCAGACCAGTGACAAGAGTTTGGCTACAGATGCAAAAGCTTGGGGCACGCAACTGGTCAAAGCCGGGGTCAACGTGAACCTCGCGCCGGTGGCAGATTTGGTTGACAAAGTCGCACCCGCACAGAACAAGCCGATTGGCTACTATGCCCGAAATTACGGCAAAACCGTATCAAGCGTTGAGGCGGGAGCCGGGGCGTTCGCTCAGGGCATGCAAGCCGCCGGGGTTATCCCAACCTTGAAGCATTTCCCTGGCCTGGGCCGGGTAACAAGCAACACCGACACCACCGCGAACGTTACGGACAAGTACACTAAAGCTGGCGACGATTCCATCAAGATTTTCACCGATTTAGCACAGCAGTTATCCGAGAACAGGTTCAAGCCTTGGGTGATGATGTCACTGGCCAGCTATCCGGCCATCGACTCCGAAAACCCTGCGGTGTTCTCGTCAAAGACAGTGGGGCTGTTGCGCAAAGCTGGTTACGAGGGCGTAATCATCACTGACGACCTTTCAGCGGCCACCCAAGTTCAGAAATACACCCCCGCCGAGCGCGCGATCAAGGCGATTTCCGCCGGGGTTGACATCGTCCTATACAGCGCCACCGCGAAAGACGTGCCCGTCGCAATGGATGCGGTAATCGCCAAGGCGAAAACCGACAAAGCTTTCGCAAAGTGCGTGTTGGAGGCCGCAGGTCGAGTGGCGAAAGCCCAGCAGTCGTTAGTCACCAAGGACAACCCGGCCTATTCGCCCGAAAAATACAGCCCGTGGGACACCAAGGCGTGGTCAAAAACCACCCGCAAGGTAACCGCTGACGTGTCCTTGCGCGCCACCCCGGAGGATGGCGGCGTCAAGATAACGGCAATCCCGAAAGGCACCGCACTGCGGCTCGGGGAACTGAACTCCACCGGCAAGTGGTATCAGACCACGTTTGACGGCCACCAGGGCTGGGTGCCGCTGGCAAAGCTTGCGGCCAAATAGCCTGGCTCTCTTAGCTGTCACGCCCGGCAGGCTGTGAGGGGGGAGCCAGCAAGAACGCCGGAGCGGTGAAACCAACCGTGGCAAAACCGTGCCGCACCGCCGCCGCAATCGCCTCCGCATCTCGGCGGGAAACCAACGCGATAGCTGAGCCACCAAACCCACCGCCAGTCATGCGCGCCCCGAACGCCCCAGCAGCCCGAGCGGAGGCCACCGCGAGGTCAGTCTGCGGCACCGTCACCTCAAAGTCATCACGCAACGAGGCGTGCGAGGCGTCCATCAGTGCCCCCACGGTCGAAGCCGTTTCCTGATCTGGTGCTCCGCCCCTGCCCAAGCCGTGACTCACCAGCGCAATAAAGGCTGCACTGCGAGCGTTCTCAGTGACCACATGGCGAACGCGGCGCCGCAACCGCCCAAACGGGTCGCGCGGTTTCAAATCCGCCAACACCTGAGGCAACTGCTCCAAGCCTATATCTCGCAGCGAACGGACGCCCAAAGTGGCGGCGGCCCGCACACATTCCTCGCGCCGAGCGGCGTATTGCCCGTCCCCGAGGTTGTGGGGCGCGCGGGAATCCATCACCAACACCGCCAAACCCGCGCTGTCCAGATCGAAAGGCACCCGTGTGGCGAAATCGGATTGCGGCACGCCGGGGCGGAAGTCGAGCTTTACGGCCTTGCTCGCGCCAGCGAGCAGCGTGGCGGATTGGTCGAGTTGCCCGCACGGCACCCCAACGATTTCGTTCTCAGCCTTCTGGCAGATTTGCACTAAAACCGTGCGGCCCTCATCGTTGTCGGCCAGCCCCAAATCCCAAACGTCTGAGAGTGCCACCGCCACCGAGGTTTCCAGGGCGGCCGAACTCGAGAGGGCTGCCCCCACAGGGATACAAGAATTGATCGCGGCGTCAAAACCCAGCGCGCCGTCCTTGGGGCGATATCCGGCGTCCAACAAGGACTTGGCCACCCCGGCCACATAGGCGCCCCACCCTGCAATGCCGGGCTTGACCTCCGAGATGTCTGCCTGCCAAACCGGGTCGCCGCTGGCCTGCCCGGAGTACAAATGGATCTCGTTGTCGTTGCGGCGTTTGAGCGCAATATAGGTGCGGTGCGGCAAAGCGGTGGGCAAACACAGCCCGCCCGCATAGTCAGTGTGGTCGCCAATCAGGTTAATGCGGCCGGGGGCCGACCACACTCCGTCGGGCGCCATGCCGAATTGCGCTTGGAAAAGCTCCTGGGTGCGCGCCGCCCCCTCGGGCCGCGACCAGGGCGTCAGCCATTCGACTTCCAGCATGGAGTACCTTACAAATTTCGGGTTCGACGGGGTTTCGACAGGCGGCCACCGTGGTTTCGACAGGCTCAACCACCGGGTCTAGACAGGCGACCACCGGGGCTCGCCAAGCTCAACCACGGAAGCGAGCATTGTCTCTATTCTACTAGCAAATTTGCGAGAGTTTGCACGGCGCGCGCGGGCGCAGAGTCTGGGTCACTGATCACAACCGGAATACCAGCATCGCTGCCTTTTCGCACTTCGTCGCTGAGTGGAATCTGAGCTAACAGTTCGGTGGGTTGCCCCAGTTGTTTGGTGAGGGTCTGCGCCACCTGAGTGCCACCGCCCTCCCCGAACGGGGTGATCCTGGTGCCGTCAGGCAAGTCAAAGTACGCCATGTTCTCAATGATCCCACGCACCCGCTGGTGGGTGTGCAAAGTCATGGCGCCAGCGCGGGCGGCCACTTCGGCGGCGACCAGTTGCGGCGTGGTGACCAGCAGAATTTCGGCTTGGGGGAGTAGTTTGGCGATTGAGATGGCAACATCACCAGTGCCGGGCGGGAGGTCAACGAAGAGCACGTCGAGATCACCCCAGTCGGTTTCGGTCAGGAACTGTTGCAGCGCCCGATTCATCACCGGACCGCGCCAGATCACCGCCTCCTGCCCGGTGGTGAACATCCCCAGCGACATCATTTTCACGCCGTGAGCCTCCGGCGCGACGATGGAACCCTCGGATTTGCAGGCGGCACCTTGCACCCCCAACATGCGCGGCATGGAAAAGCCGTTGAGGTCGGCGTCCAACACGCCCACTTTCAGGCCCTTTTGGGCCAGCGCGGCCGCCAAGTTAGCCGTGATGGTGGATTTGCCCACCCCGCCCTTGCCGCTGGCCACCGCAAAAACTTGCGCGCTGGCCAGGTCCCACTCGTCAACTGGCTCCGTCGGCTCGTCCTCAATGTCGCTTTCCGATGCCCCGCCTGGTGCCAAACTGTGCTCATGGCCCCCAATTCCGGCACCCGCGTGCCTTGAGGGCCGATTGGCGAGCTGTTCTGCCCAGGCCGCCCGCTCTGCAGCCGTCACTTCGATCATAGAGCGCACGTTAACCTATAAACTGGCCCAATGAGCTTTAGCCGCCCGCAAGCGACCCGTTCTGCACCCGTGCCGTCGCCTCCCACGGGCACTCAGGTGGCAGCGTACGCGACTTACGCCGAGGCGCAGCAGGCGGTTCATTACCTCACTGCCGAGCATTTCCCGGTGGAGCACGTGACTATTGTGGGTTCCAATCTGCAATCCGTGGAACGGGTTACCGGGCGGTTGTCCTACGGCCGGGTGGCGGTTGCGGGCGCGATGAGCGGGGGCTGGTTCGGCCTCTTTGTCGGGTTACTGTTATCGCTGTTTGGCGGGATTGGCGTGACCGGCGGGATAACCTTCATCGCCATCGCTTTGGGCGCCGGGTTCGGC
>JAITCS010000162.1 GCA_031282935.1 Cellulomonadaceae bacterium | reverse complement strand
CTCAGCGACCCGGCCCCGCTGAACTCATCGAGAGCAGCAACACTCATGCGCCCAACAGTACCACGGCGCTGTGTCGCGCTCGGGTATTAGCGTAATCCAAATTGTTCAGAATCCGGTTCCACCATCCCGTAGTAGGCTTCGCATTTAGCTCGCCGTTATTTGGCGTGTCGAGAAGCCCGTTTCTGCGAGCGGTGATAGCCTAATACAGCCTTACGACAATATTGTGCTGGGAATCCCGTTTCATCATCCCGCGATAGACTTTTGTGGGGCTGCCAAAAGATCAGGGGCCTCTCAGGGCTTAATCAGGGTATTACCTAGTGTTGCGCGGCGGCAATTCCAGGTAGTTTGTCAGTTATGAGCAACGCGATTACGTTAGGTTCCGCCGGCACGATCTCGAATAACTGGATGCAGAGGAGTGGTCAAATGAATTTCAAGACAGCTATTGGTAGCGGCTTTACCAACTTCTTCAATTTCCACGGTCGCGCGTCGCGGTCCGAGTTCTGGTACTGGTTCCTCTTCGCATTTATCGCTAACGCCGTCCTAAACGGAATCGGTTTGGCGGGGGGTCTTGGCAGTTTCCTATTTTTGGCATTAGCAGTGCCCTCAGCCGCCGTCGCGGTACGGCGGTTACACGATACTGGCCGGTCAGCATTCCACTTGCTATTCGGCCTCATCCCCGTAGCAGGCCCATTCATTCTGCTGGCTACGCTAGCTCAAGAAACCAATTCAGACGGAAATCGCTTTGGCCCCAACGAATTAGGTTACTATTCGGTGGACGGCTACCAATCCCAACAATTCTTACCCTCAGTTGCACACCAAGACTTCGATATGGCGAACACCAATTTGGCTCAACCCGTCGCAGTATCCGTAACACCTGAAACCTCCTCCGAGATGGAAGATTGGGATCAGGAATTCAAGGATTTAGGCGGCGAAGCATAACCACTATCGGGATTTACTGAATTCGTCGCCGAGCAGCCCTAACAAGTTCCCCACAGCGCGGGAGTTTTACGGATATTCCGTGAAGCTCCCGCGTAGCAGCTCCCGCGAATGGCGCGTATATCGAAGCTGCGGGTAAAGCGACAAATTTCGCCGTATGCTTAGGACATGGGCGCAAATTTGCGAGACTGGACACTGGAATACGCCAAGCCGGTGATGCGAACAGGCTTGGAGCAACTAATAGATTCCGTGACGCCGGGGCTGCCCACTCGGTTGGCCACCGACCAGAATGCCCACGATGAGCACATTGCGGCCCTCGGCTTGGCGGTGAATGAGGCCGAGGAAATGCTGGCGGACGCGGTGTTGGCCGCCCGAACCTCGGGGCGCACCTGGACTCAAATCGCCGACGCCTTGGGGATTGACCGGGCCGCCGCCCAAGCCCGTTTCAGTGGAAACGCGGGGACGATTACTCAAATCGGGGCCTCGTTGGTGGCGCCCAGCCCAAACAATTCGGCAAACGCAGCGGAACAGCCGGGGGCTCGGATTGGCCCGATGCTCGGAGAGGTACGCCGAATCCAGCCATTCAAATGGGGCAAGGCCACAGACCTGAATCTGGTCGGCTCCTACGGCTGGCACATCACCGCCGTCGAACTCAACCAAAATTGGACGGGAGGGGTGGCGACAGCCGTGCTCGACGACCAACGGTGGGAGTACGCGGTCACCAGTCGCAAGCGGCGGCAGCCTCCGGGCGGCGGCTGGGAGCTGATCGACGGCCCCGGGGTGATCATGGGGGCGATTCATTGGGGTCGGCCCACCGGGCAGGCGGTCAGCCCCGGCAACCCGGAGCCGAAGGTTCTTTTAGGGATGGGGTAGAATTAGTTTTCAATAATAGTCGTAATGCTAACATTTCCGAGCGTTTTTTAGGCCTCTGTTCGGGCGGAATTAAAAGCTTTCGAGCGCGGTGCAACCGCGCAGTGCAGCAGTTTCGCGCACATGCAAGTGTTGCGCCCGCCAACGCCGCATTTGAGCTATTCTTAGGCTATGGCACACCGCCTCGAAACGGCACCCGCACCTGATGACGCCTTGCTTTCAGATGTCGCAGTGGCGCTCGGCGCGCCGATCCAGGGGTGTGAATACGTTACCAGTGGCGCCGCCGGCCACATTTATCGCCTCGCGCTTCCGGATGGCGGGTCGGTAATCCTCAAGACCGCGCGCCCCGACCGCCCGGCCACGTTTGAGAACGAGGCCGCCGGGTTGGCGCACCTCGCAGCGACCAACACGGTGCCCGTGCCCCAAGTGTTGGCGGTCACCCCCCATTTCTTGGTGCTGCAAGACCTCGGCACCCCCGCTGCGCCGCCAACCGACGAGGCGTGGGAGGTTTTTGGCGAGCAAGTCGGCCGGATGCACAGCGTCACCGCCCCCAATTTCGGCTACTACCACCCGGACACCCACGACGTTTCGAGGGAAACGGACGGCCAGAACTGGCTCGACTTCTACGCCTCGGAGCGCATTGTCCCCCTATTCGACTACATGCGTAACCCCGAGGTTCTCACCGACGCTGACCGCGCCGGAATCCTGCGAATCATCGAGAAATTGGGCGCGCAGGTGCCAGCAACGCTCCCGTCGCTGTGCCACGGCGACTTGTGGCGCGAAAACGTTCACCTGGGCGCGGACGGTTTGCTGTACCTGATTGACCCGGCCATTGACTACACCCACCCCGAGGCCGACCTCGCCCCCACGCAAATGTATGAGAAGTTCCCGCCGATATTTTACGAGGCTTATCGCAGATCTCACCCATTGCCGGAGAATTGGGTTGAGCGGCTACCGCTTTACCAACTAAAGGAAATACTCTACATGACCGGACAGTTTGCGCACGAGGATTCTTTAGAACTATTGCGAAAGCACATCACCGAAATAGGCCCCTAACACCAACATCATTCGTGAATCGGGGGCCTTAGTTATCGCTAGATACTGTTGTGGGGTATTTGCCCTACCTAAAGTCACAGTTCAGACTACATGAAAACAAACAGGTTTCAAAACCCACCACACGCAAAACCCAATTTTCACCACACGGCGCTGTGAGGTGCAATGATGTTGACTCCATTGTGCGCAGTGGGAGCACTCGGTAGCTGCCAGGACCCGTCTGCAACGAGCACCTAGTTTTAATGGGTGGCAGGGGAAACACAGAACCGAACTCTACGCATTCACGGCGACAACATTGTAGAGTGTGAACGCGCTCTCGCTCTCGTCGCTCAGGCCTTCAGCGCTCACTTCAAATTTCAATCTGGGCCAGTATTCGCACCCACTTACACCATTCAAACTGGAAGCCACGGAACACTTGAGGTTCAACTCTTCGCTGGATATGACCGCTGGAACTTCGACATTGCTGCTGCTCTGAAGGCAGCCGGTGCGCCTTTACCTGAAGCAGCCGACGCGGTTATCACCGAGCTCTTTACTGGCGATGCTAGCCATGAGTTCCTTCTTCTTGCTATTGAGTTCTGCGGCGCACTACCCGCTGGCAACAACGCCTGGCAACGTTGTGGGCGCTCTTACAGTTACGCTATCACTGGCGTTCCTTACCTCTATGTCTCGGAATTGGGTGGTTACGAGCTAAACGCAGAGCGTGAACTCAAGAGCGCAAGGATGCCAAATCCTTTGGTTCCTCTTGCCTATGTAAGCCAGGGCGACTTATCAGATACCTTTGCCTTGCCAGTCTTTGAACCCAGCCCAACAATTGATCCACAGAACCTTAAGCGGTTTGAAACCGGGTTTGGCAAGCGGGAAATGTTGGAACTATTACGTTCCATAGTCACCGGCGCGTCCTCCTCTGCGTCGG
>JAITCS010000141.1 GCA_031282935.1 Cellulomonadaceae bacterium | reverse complement strand
CGGAAAGTGTGAGGGCGAGGTGCCTGCGGGCCTGCTGGTGGCGGGCGCTTCTGGGGTGGTCGAGGATTTGCTGGTTGGGTTCGTCAACCCCCGCGATATCCCCGGTTTCGTTACGTCGGTAGGTGTTTCAAGAGCGAAAGCGTTAATGTGGCTCGGCGCCACCGCGACGGGCGGGGCCGCCCCGAACGGCGGGGGAGCATCGTCGGGCGGGCGACCACAGCGCGGGATTCGTGGTTTGCGACACGGCCGACAGCGCCCCGGCGACACCACCGGGCGACCCTTCGGAGGTGGCGCACAGTGAGCGACAATCTTGTTTTGTTCCCCGCCGTTGACGTGCGCGCCGGGCAGGCGGTACGGCTGGTGCAGGGCGAGTCGGGTTCGGAAACCAATTATGGGGACCCGTTGGCGGCAGCTTTGGATTGGCAGGAGGACGGCGCGCAGTGGATTCACTTGGTTGACCTGGACGCGGCTTTCGGAACCGGCTCCAATGCGGCGTTATTGCGCGATGTTATTTCAGCGCTCGGGATAAACGTAGAGGTGAGCGGCGGGATCCGTGACGATTTCTCGCTCAATAACGCGATCAAATCTGGCGCCAAACGAGTTAATCTTGGCACCGCTGCGCTAGAGGACCCGCAGTGGACTGCCCAAGTTATTTCGGATTATGGCGATTTGATCGCGGTGGGCCTGGACGTGCGGGGTTCTACGCTGGCGGCGCGCGGTTGGACCAAGCCCGGCGGCGAGTTGTACGCCGTCCTTGACCGGCTAAATGAGGCCGGGTGCGCGCGGTATGTGGTCACCGATGTTAATAAGGACGGCACGCTGCAAGGCCCCAATTTCGAGCTTTTGACGAATGTCGCGGCCCGTACCGACGCCAAAGTCATCGCTTCGGGTGGGGTCGCAACCCTTGATGACCTGCGCGCGTTGCGAGAATTGGTTCCGGCGGGCATTGAGGGTGCCATCGTCGGTAAAGCGCTTTACGCGGGTGCGTTCACCCTGCCGCAGGCCTTGGCGGTCGCGGCAGGCGGTGAGGGGTGATATTAGCTGGCGGATAACTAGTGCGTGATAGCGGGTAGCCAGCGCATATAGCGGATAGCCAGCGCATGCTGGTTTAGCTAGCGCGTGATGGTCGAAAGCATATCGCGGCGCGTGTGCCGGGGCGCGGTGTGCGCATGAGGATTCGTCACGATGGCAATGGCACCAGACTCAGGCTTGACGATATGAAGCGGAGCGGTTTCACTAATAGGGGTGCCGCGCTCCGCGTGGATGATTTCATCCCACTTAGGGGCGTGCTGATACCAGGGAACCTCGGTGTTAGCCTTGTTTGCCATAGGGCTAGGGTAAGTCAAAGCTGAGTAAAACGCGCACAATAAAGCTGTGATCTGCGTCGGTGATGCGAATTTGGCGTAAATTGGAGCGCAAATCGCTTGGCGATTAGGCGAGCGCGCAAATGACGTGGTATAGTCGGTGCTTGACCCGTGCGGCAAGTTCTCAGTGCTTAGGCTTTTTTGAAAACTCAGACGCACAATTTCCAAGTGGACAGGTTCCCACCAGGCCCCGCCGCCTCATAGCAGGCAAAAGGGGTTTTGGTACGGTCGAGGTTGGCTGGTGCGCCCTTTTTCGGGTGCGGAACCAAAGCTTGGAAACAACGTTGTTTTTGAGTTTGAGGAGCTTTTACCATTAGCGAGCCACGCATCAATGACCGGATTCGAGTTCCGGAAGTACGGCTTATCGGCCCAGGCGGCGAGCAAGTCGGGGTTGTGGGCACCTCAGTTGCCCTAAAGCTAGCCCAAGATGCAGAACTTGACTTGGTGGAAGTGGCCCCGGATGCGCGGCCACCGGTTGCCAAGTTGATGGATTACGGCAAATTCAAATACGAGGCCGACATTAAAGCTCGTGAGGCACGTCGGAATCAAGCGAACACCGTTCTAAAAGAGATTCGTTTCCGGCTCAAGATTGACGACCACGATTACGAAACCAAGAAGGGCCATGTGGAGCGCTTCTTACACGGTGGCGACAAAGTCAAGGTCATGATCATGTTCCGAGGCCGCGAGCAGTCCCGCCCCGAAATGGGCGTGCGGTTGCTGCAGCGCCTCGCTGCGGACGTCGAGAAGTTGGGCGTGGTCGAATCCATGCCCAAGCAGGACGGTCGCAACATGACGATGGTGCTCGGCCCCACCCGCAAGAAAGCGGACGCCGTTTCGGAGCAGCGCAAACACGCCGAGGAAGTGAACTCGAAGCGCATCACCAAGTCCGAGGCGCGCCGCGCGGCCGTGGTAACTGGAGAGATTCCGGTGGTCGTTCCCGACGAGGCCCGAAACGACGGCGCCTTTTCTCCCGAGGCCGTAGCCGTCGCTATTGCGGCGGTAGCAATCGAGGAAGCGGCCCTGGAGGCGAGCCAGCCCGAAGGCACGGAGCCTGAGGCACCCGCAGCGCCGCAAGCTCAAGAAGTGCGCGTCGAAACCGAAACCAAGGCCCCTGCCCCCAGCAAGCCTGTGCAACCGAAGCCGATGGCAGCGCCGAAGCCGATCCCGGTGGCAAAGCCCGTCGCGACCGCCAAACCAGCAGGCGCTAAGCCCACCGGCAAGCCAGCGGCAACCGCGAAGCCTACTGCCAAAGCGGCTCCAAAAGCCCCCGCCCCGGCCCGCGCGGCCAAACTCGCGGCTGCAGAGCCAAAAGTGACAGATAATAACGAATAAACTGTTATTAAATTAATTCAAGGAGTTAATGTAATGCCAAAGAATAAAACACATTCCGGCACCAAAAAGCGCTTTCGCGTCACTGGTACTGGCAAGGTAATGCGTGAGCAGGCTTACGCCCGCCACTTGCACGAGCACAAATCATCCCGCCGTACCCGCCGATTAGCTCAAGATCAGGTAATCGCGCCCGCAAATGCCAAGGTAGTTAAGAAACTACTTGGTATCTAAACCTTCCAGCCATCCAACTACAAAAACAAACTTAAAAGGAGCATATCGTGGCACGCGTAAAACGCGCTCTCAATGCGCAAAAGAAGCGCCGCACTACCCTGGAGCGGGCCAGTGGCTATAGGGGCCAACGGTCTCGCCTCTATCGCAAGGCAAAAGAGCAGGTAACCCATTCATTAGTGTATAGCTACCGCGATCGCAAGGTTCGCAAGGGCGATTTCCGCAAATTGTGGATTCAGCGCATTAATGCGGCTGCCCGCGCTGAGGGCATGACCTACAACCGCTTTATCCAAGGTTTGAACTTGGCGGAGGTCGCAGTTGATCGCCGGATGTTGGCCGAATTGGCGGTTAACGATATCGCGGCTTTCAATAAGTTGGTGGCAGTAGCAAAGGCGGCTTTGCCTGCTGATGTTAATGCCCCGGTTGCCGCGTAGGTTCTCGCAATCATTACAAATCCGCGTTCGGATCGCGTCAAAAAGATTCGAGCGCTAGTAGAGAATAGGTCAGCTCGAACGCGAGCTGGCCTATTCGTGGTTGAGGGCCCGCAAGGGGTTTTGGAGATTCTAAAGTTTCGCCCCGATTTAGTGCGCGGATTGTACCTGACGGAAACTGCGGCGGGGCGCAATAACGATATCCTGGGCGTCGCGCAAAAAGCTGGCATAGAAATCCAATATGCCACTGGTGAAGTGTTGCAAACTATGAGCAGCAATGCGCAACAAGTATTAGTGGTTGCCGCTATGGAAAACCCCGATTTCGCAACTTGGATAATGACCGAACCGAAACCGAAACCGAAACTGCTCGCCATCCTAAATAATGTGCGCGACCCCGGCAACGCTGGCACCATTATCCGAGTCGCGGACGCTTTTGGCGCCAACGCGGTTGTCTTAGCGGGGGATTGTGTGGAAATCACTAATCCTAAAGTGGTCAGATCCACTGCCGGGTCGCTTTTCCATCTCCCCGTTTTTAGCGCCCCTGACTTATCGGAAATAATAGACCAATGCCACGACGCCGGTGTGCAGGTATTTGCGGCCGATGGGCACGGCGAAACTGAATTGCCGACCATAACCCTAACCAATCCCACGGCGTGGCTGTTCGGCAACGAAGCCTGGGGCCTGCCCGCCGCAGACCGCGCCTTGGCTGACGCCGTGGTGCGAATCCCCATGCCTGGCCACGCCGAATCCCTCAACCTGGCCACCGCCGCCACGGTCTGCCTTTACTCCTCCGCGCTCGCGCTGGCTTGATTGACCGACGCCGAGCGCCCGACGCCAAGCGACCCCGGCAAAACAGACCCTGGCCTGAAAAGATCGTTTCGCTGTCATTTCTTATCATAGTATGTAACGAAAAGTAAAAATCGGCGTGGCCGCGTGTCGCAACGTCAATAACAGGTTCATCCTTACTTTGTCATAATATTAAGACAAAACTTTAGTTGGTAAGGAAGCCACAATGTCTGTGCGTCGCCCGCTGCTTCGAACCCTACTCACGCTGGGCGTTGCGCCCGCACTGCTGCTCGGCCCGCTGGGGTATTCGGCCCACGCGGTTACCGAGGATAACATAATTGACCTGCAACGCGGGCGGGTCAAAGGGGTTGACTGGTCGCAAGATGAATCGGTGATAACCGTGAAAGACACCGACGGTGACGGGGTGGCTTTCGTAGTGGTACGCGGCATGGCTGAGGATGGCACGCGAATTGTGGTGGCCGATAACACGAAGGCGATTATTGAACTAGACGGGGTGAACCTCAACCTCGGGTTATCCCGCTTACTTGGCCCTTACGGCGGCATTAACATCGGCGAGGGTTCGGAATTGACTTTGCAGTTAGCCGAAGGATCTTTCAACTCGCTGATTGGCGCCCGCTCCAACGGGCCCTCGGGTGGGGCCGGGGTGTACGTTCCAGCCACCGCCGAATTGACCATTGAAGGTTTGGGTGACGGTTCCGGGCAACTTTCCGCAACGGGTTACGTGGCGATGGCCGGGATCGGCTCCGGGCGGGGGCAAACCAGCGGCACCATCAACATCAAGAGCGGTCACGTTACCGCCCTCGGTGGCGATTCCGCCTCCGGCATCGGCTCCGGATTCCAGGGCAAGCAAGGCCCGATCAACATCTCGGGCGGCGTTGTCACCGCCACCGCTGGGAAGGGTTCGGGCGACAAGTGGGGCGGCGCCGGCATCGGCTCCGGCTCGGGCGGCAACTCCGGCCCGATTGTGATCACCGGCGGCACGGTGCGCGGTGAGGGCGCCTACGGCGGCGCTGGTATCGGTGCCGGTCATGCCGCCAAGCAGGCTTCTGCGGGCGTGAACATCTACATTTCTGGGGGCGATGTCACCGGCATCGGCAGCGGCGCTGGCGCTGGCATCGGCACCTCCGACATGCTGGGTGGAACCACAAAGAACCCGCACCAAATCGTGGCCAGCGGGTTGCACACCTCAATCACGGCGCAGGGCGGTTCCAAAGAGGGCGCCAACGCCATCGGCCTGGGAGACAAAGACTCCAGTTCCATCCAAACCTTCATCGCCGTCGGCGGCGGCCTCAACCTGGACGGCAAAGAGGTAAAGCCAAACCTCACCCTGAAGGTTGGCGAGGGCCACAGCTCCGGAGCGGTAATCCTTGAGGTGCCAAAGAACTTTACCAGCGTCAAGAACAACAAGCTGCGCCTCGCTAACGGCCTAGCCCCCGAGGTGCAGTTAGCGGTGCAAACCACTTTGACCACCCAACCGCTGAAGCTCACCGCGAAAGGTTTTGAGGCTAACCCAGAGTCCATGCCCGCGAACGCCCTCGATGGAAACGTGACCATCCTTTTCGAGCCCAGCTTTGTTGAGCCGGTGGAATTGCCTGACACTGACGCCGCCCCGGCGCGAACCTTCCTGGCCGGGATGTCAGATTCCATGCTGCTGTACGTCGGCATGTGCCTGGGCTTATGCCTGACGGTGGCGCTGGTCGGCGCGATTGCCTCAACCCGGCGCGCGAAATACCATCAGAGCATGGCAGAGAGATCGGATCGCGCATCATGGTAACTAACCCAAGTTGTCTGCGGCACGGGGCGCTTTCTGA
>JAITCS010000111.1 GCA_031282935.1 Cellulomonadaceae bacterium | reverse complement strand
GGAGGCTGAGGCGCTCAATAACGACACCAACGAGCCGGAAAACGCCGATAATATCGCCGATGCGAACCAACCTGCGCTGGCATCTGGGGAAGAAGCCCTTGATGTGGATACTCTGGTGGTTGTCGGCCAAACGGCGGCCGAGTAAAGGAAGTTTCGAAGGTTTCATATGAGTAGCGAAAACAACACCACGCAGTTGCTGGACGCCCCCGGCGACGCTGACCGGGCTGCCGCCATGGCGCACGCCCGCGAGGTTTTAGCCGCCTCCAGGCAGGCCGTGATTATTGACGAGCCGGCTCCGGTGCCTGTGCAAGTGGCTCAAGCGCCGATGTTGCCGCCCGACAACTACCTGCCGCCGCAGTACCAAGTGCCGATGGCACGCCCGGTTCATAAAGGGCCACGGCGGGTGCGGCTCACCGTTTCCCGCATTGACCCCTGGTCCGTGATGAAGATGGCGTTCTTGCTGGCGTTGGCGGTCGCCATTATGTCCGTGGTCGCGGTTTCGCTGTTCTGGCTGGTCATTGACCACCTGCACATTTTCTCGACGCTGCAAGAGTTCATCAACGACGCAGTCGGCTCCGGCACCACGGTGAACATCACGCAATACTTCGAGTTTGGGCGCCTTGTGGCTCTGGCTACGTTGATTTCGGTGGTGAACGTTGTTATTACGACAATCCTGGCCGCCATTATGACTATTCTGTACAACATCACTTCGGCTTTGGTGGGCGGCGTGCGCCTCACCCTCATTGACGATTAGTGGCGATATTTGTACGGTAATATGGTGAAACTCGTGTGGCGGCGTTGCAAATCCGTGACGGACGCGATACGGTAAGATTCACCGCCCGCGAGCTTCGCGGGATAGTTGGGGCTATAGCTCAGACGGTTAGAGCGCTTCCCTGATAAGGAAGAGGTCGGAGGTTCAAGTCCTCCTAGCCCCACTGCACAAAAGATGCAATGGCCTGGGTGTTTTGAGTTATTGGCGGTGACCGCAGTGAAGAAGCACAAACACAAGCGCCTTGGTTGCCTCTGCCTGAGCCTTACCACCGCCCTCTTGCTAAGCGGCGCGCCCGCGACCGCCGCCCCTAGCCCTAGCCTAGACTCAGCTAGCGGTGACAAGGTGGCTAATGCGACTCAGGGGGCGACTAAAAAAGCTTTCAAGGGCGGCAAGGTTCAAGTTTTGGGAACCACCCAGGCGTGCAAGATCGTCGGAACCGGCCTCGGTACGCAATGTTCGGGCAGCACGCTCACCGCCAAAGTTACGGGGCTCACCCCTGGCGCGGAAACTGGAGTCACCTTCACTTATCAGTGGTATCGGGGCGACAAAAAGATACCAGACGCCACCGCCAAAACCTACAAACTCACCTACCCGGCAGACGCGAACGCCAAAATCTCGGTGCAAGCGATAGCCAAAAAAACCGGCTACAACGACGCGAAACTCAAGTCAGAACCAACCGCGCCCGCCGTTGCGTTCTCAACCAAAATCGTGGCCACCACCACCGATCACGAATCCGGCCAAGACTCAATCAACGCCTGCCGAGGCGGCCTCACCCACATGAAAAACGTGACCAACACGCTCGGGCAAATGTACCTGCCCATCGAGAACCTCTGCGGAGGCCTGCCAATCCTGATGTTGCAAGTCGGATACTTGGTGCTTATCGAAGGGCTGGGGACGTTCCGAGTGGTTGACAGCCGAGATGTGAACAAGGGGGGCACCACCCAAGAAGTTCGGGGCTTAAAAGGCACTCACATTCTGCAAACTTGCTACCCGAGCAACAGTAGCAAGGGTAACAAAATGCTGGTGGTGGGCCTCGAAAAAGCCGCCTAAACCGTGATGTGCGCAAGGGGGGAGTTGAACCCCCACGCCCTTTCGGGCACACGGACCTGAACCGTGCGCGTCTGCCATTTCGCCACTTGCGCGTGACGATCACTAATCTATCACATGTTGAGCGGTTCAGTGGTTTAGGCGCGGGACAGCCTCAGTTTCTGGCGCTTCTATGACTTTTTTTGGAGGCAGGCCGTGGTGGTGGTAACCTTTTAGACGTTGGGGCCGTAGCTCAATTGGTAGAGCGCCTGCTTTGCAAGCAGGAGGTCGCGGGTTCGATTCCCGCCGGCTCCACATAAAAAACCGCCATTTTGGCGGTTTTTTGTTTCCCAAGAGCCAGCGGGAATTTATGACATTTGCGCACCTCTGGTGCGACCTGCCAGCTCCACAGTGTTTTTTGGCCCGTCTTCGTGTGCGGCGCTTCGTGGTGAGGTACTGGGAGGGTGTAGGGTGTGGCGGTGAGTTATGCGCACTGGCTATTATCGGTTCCACTGGTTATTTTCCAGTTGCCTTTTTTGTACCGGTTCTTGTGCGTATTTATTCCGATAAGTATTTACCTTGCCATTCGGCGCGCCCGCTCTAGCAGTTACGAAAGCACGGGCTGGAAATTCTGGGCGCTCCTAGTAATTCTAAGCATTTATCTGGCCGTTGTTTTTTATCTGACCGGGTTTCCCAGCGTGTGGAGTCTACGCACTGATTATCTTGCTCAGATAGCGCTTGACCCCTTATCTTTCTTACGCAACCCGGCAACTTCAATTCTTAACATATTGCTGTTTGTGCCGTTGGGGTTTTTGGTTCCCTTACTTTGGAAAGGTTTCCGCTCATTTGGGCGGGTCGCTCTAGCAGGTTTGGCTTTTTCGGCCCTCATAGAGATTTCGCAGTTATTTACAACACGAACGGTGACCGTTGACGATTTACTAATGAATACCTTGGGCGCCGTAATAGGATATTGTTTGCTGACCCTAGCGCTGAAATGGTTTCCAAGAATCGCCCCGGTGAACACCTACGACCACGCAGAGCTGAGCACGGGTTATCGAGTTCTGGGTTTGGGTGCAATCGGATATTTTCTGCTATTCCATTGGAGCATCGCTTCTTGGCTTTATCAGCGGTAAGGCAAGACTTTCGCTAAGAGGAAGCGCCGGTATGATGGGAACCCCAACTAATCCAATCGAGGGGCAGCAAGGCCCTGAATCTCGGCAGTTAACACAGCGATCTGGTGCAGTTGCGCCTCCTGATTAGCTTTGAGTTCAACTAATTGCGCAAGTATTTCCTTCTGTTCTTTATCTTCCTGCTCTTCTGCCACATGGGCAACCAGCACAGAAGAAATAGTTGCCGTAACAATACCCAAAAGAGCAATCCCGCCCAACATCAAAGCCACCACAATCAACCGACCAGTAGGCGTTACCGGGGCTTCGCTGCCCACCCCAACGGTGGTAAGGCTCACCAAAGCCCACCAAATACCTTCGGGAAAACTGGTGATTATAGAATCAGCGGCAAACCGTTCCGCATCGGTAATAGCCAATCCTCCAACTAGGATGAGCAAGGCCGTACCACCCACTGCATATGTGACTACCTTGCCGCGTAACGTGCTCGCGCCTATCCGATCGAATACGGATAATAATGCTACCAAACGCAATAAACGCAACGGCCGTAAAATCGGTAAGGCTACGGAAAGTAAATCAACAATGTTGTGCTTAACAAACTCCCACTTGTTTTTACTGAGCACCAACCGGGTTATGTAATCTATTCCGAACCCTATCCAAACGGTCGTTAACACAATGCCTGCGAGCCGAATAACTGCCGCAGGCAAACCTACCCAAATGATCGGCAGGGCATACGCAACCAAAAACGCGACTGCGGCCACCATTAAGGGCGCCGCCGTCCATTTCTCCCAGCGTTCCAACCCAACACCAAGCCGTGTCAACACAACCCCAAGCATAGCCCGGCAGCGGGCAGTGTTCGGGGATGTCCGGCCCAGCAAGCAACGATTACCGTGTGAGGAAAATCAAAAATCCGAATGTGCTAAGGTGACGCAGGTTCAGTGAATGGGCGGGGAGAGATTGTGCGAGCAAAGAAAAAGGCGGATTCGCCCGCCCTTGAAGTTAGATATAACCTGAACGGTTCGCACTACTATGTAAATCCCAACAGCAAAATGCCGCGCGGCCTAAAAAGATTTTTGATATTCCTCGCAACCTTGGTCGGAATTTACGCGCTGCTGCTGGTTGGGGTCTATTTTGGGCAGCGGCGGTTGATTTATTTTCCGAATCGGGCCACCCCCGCGCCAGCCGCTAGCGTTATTGACACTGCAACTGACATAACGTTAACCACTGAGGACGGCCTGCAACTCGGCGCCTGGTGGGTGGAGCCGCATGTGGCCGTAGAGCCGAGAAATCAGGTGGTGCTGTATGCGGGCGGCAACGCTGGCAACCGCGAGCAGCGTTCGCAACTGGCGTTCTTTTTGGCTTTGCGTGGATTTCATGTGCTTTCTTTCGATTACCGAGGCTACGGAGGCAACCCTGGCACCCCCACAGAGGCCGGGCTGAGCCTGGACGCGCGGGCGGCTTTGGCTCAGGTGCAGGCGCGCGGGTTCGATGCGAGCAACACCATATATTTCGGTGAGTCGCTCGGCTCGGCAGTGGTGACTCGATTGGCGGCCGAGCAGGCGCCTGCGGCCTTGGTGCTCCGGTCGCCGTTCCCAAGCCTTACAGCGGTTGGGCAATGGCATTTCCCATGGCTGCCGGTAGATCTGCTGCTGCGCGACAGGTTCCCCACCGCCGAGTTGCTGGCCGAGGTTGAGGCGCCCGTGCTGGTGTTGTACGGCACCAACGATAACGTGGTTTCGGCATTGCAATCGTTGCAGGTTGCCCAAGTTGCGCCGAATTTGTGGTTGAACGTGCCGTTCGCCGCCGCCGGTCACAACGATTCGCTCTGGTGGGGGCTTTCAGTTGCCGAGTGGGTGGAATCCATCGGCAATGCCATTCGCTAAATACAAGCGTTTTAGCTTCATCTCAAGCCCCGTTGTGTACTAGGCTTGGTTAAATGACCAAAACTTTTGCTCAGCGGCCATACCAAGTGATGACAGTGTGTACCGGCAACATTTGCCGCTCCCCGATGGCTGAAATCATGCTGCGACAAGAGTTTCGGCGCGCGGGGCTGAACGTGGTGGTCACCTCCACCGGGGTGAGCGATGAGGAAGCGGGCAACGGCATTGACCGGCGCGCCGCCCACACCCTGCAACGGCACCAGTTCCCGGCGGGTGAAAATCACCGCGCCCAGCAGGTCACATTCTCTGATCTGTCCGACGCTGACCTCGTGATTCCGATGACCGCCTACCACGCGCGGGCCATCCGGAAACTCGCCAAAGCGGGCGGCGCCTATCCTGAAATCCGTCTGATGCGGGCCTTTGACCCGAAAGCGCCCGCCACCGCAGACGAAAGCGACGAGTACCTGCTCGATGTTGAGGACCCGTGGTACGGGGGCGAGGAACAGTTCGAGACCACTTACCACCAAATCGAATCGGCCATCCCCGGCGTGATAAAGCATGTGGCCGCGCAACTGGCGCAGGAGGAGCCGAAAGCGGCCTGAGTTTTTGGAGCCGATCACGGTCGAAAACGACCGGAAACTCGCGATGACAGCCGCAAAAACGGCCCAGAAAAGCCCATTAGCCGAGGCCCTCACACCATAGACCTGTCGCTACACCATTGTGGCAGCGGGGCTAAAGCGCAAGTGACCTCGGCTAACGGGTATAACGAACTTAGGCCGCGAGGCGGGTCATTGAGCCAAAGCCCATCGAACCGCCCTGCCCAGCCACGGAGGACCAAGAATCTGCGGCGGCCGAACTCACCAACAGCGGGTGGATTGGCTCATTCTCGCTCTGGTTGGGAACGGCTTCAATCGGGTGGGGGTAGGTGCGCAGGCCGATGAACAGCCAGACCACGGCCCCGAGAATAGCAGCCGGAGCGAGCAGGTAAAAAGCGAGGGTCAAAGCGGCTACGGCCAACCCGAGATTCAGACCTGACACCACTAACGCGTTATGCGGCCTGCGGGCGCTGTAGGTTTGACCGAGGCTCGCCAGAGCAACTCCGCCCCAGGCAACTAGGGTAATAACTTCGATAGACATAGGGCGCTTTACTCCTTCAATTCAGCATCTAGCACAAGTGTGTTATTTTGGGGGTGTTCACGAAACTGCTAACCTTTGGCTCTCAGTGTTAACAAATCGTAATCCCCGACAAGCCTAGTATGCCCGAGGCTCGCCGTAAAGCGCAAGTGAATTATTTTCAATAGATAGTGTAGAGTTACTTACTATGAGCACTGATCCTCGCCGTTTGTCGTTTCTGTTGGCGGTGCATCGCGCTGGCGGTGTGCTTGCAGCAGGGGAAATGCTAGGAATTACGCCATCTGCCGTTTCCCAGCAGATCGCTCGCTTGGAGGCCGAAGAGGGTTGTTCGGTCTTGGATCGCACGCCAAGAGGGGTTAGTTTAACGCCAGAAGGCCGGGTGCTTGTGGACGCCGCCGAGCGCATCGAGGCCGAGTTGGTCCAAGCTCGGCAGGCAATCGCCGCCCTGGGCGACGGCGTGACGGGGCTGGTGCGCATTGGATCATTCCAGACGGCGATCCGGTGGCTGCTCGGCCCTATCCTGCCGTTGATAGCCACGAATTATCCTGGTTTGGTGGTTGATATTAGGGACGGTGACCCGGCAGAGTGCGCGGCGCTGCTGCGCACCGGGGAGTTGGACATCGTCATGGCCGAGCGGGACACCGACGTGGGCTCGATTGTTCCACGTGGAACATCGGAGGTGCCGCTGCTGGAAGAGCCGTGGCAGGTGGTCATTGCAGCCGGGCAGCCGCAGCCGCAACGGCCCTCCGACCTGGCGGGGTACACGTTCATTTCCGGGCCGGAGGGTTCTGCCTCCGAGTTGGCGATTAAGCGGATGGAGCGGTCGCTGGGGGCCAAGATCAACACTTTGCACACCACGCACGATTTCGCCTCGGCCCTGGCGCTGGTGGCGGCTCGGCAGGGCGCGGCGCTGATTCCGGCGCTGGCGTTGCACGGGAATGTGCAGCAGGACAAGATACAGGTGGTCTCGCTGGCGGGGTTGGGCACCCGGCGCCTTTTCCTGCGGCACCGCGTGAATCGCCGCGAACCCAGCCCGGGCGTGCAGGTTGTCACTAATTTGCTGGTCAAGCAGGCCCGCGAAATCAAGTTCAACTAGCTTTTTCGGGTTTTTAGGGCCTCTGCTAACTTGGCTACGCCAGGTATAAGGGCGCGGTGCAACCGCGCAGTGTACCTGGTGGTTGAACCGGTCAACCTACGGATTGTGCGGGGTGTGGTTTCGACAGGCTCAACCACCGGGTCGGCTTAAGCCCGTTGGTTGAGCACTGTCGAAACCACCACCAATTTCGTAGCTCAACCGGCGGGGGGTGGGTAGCGGGGGCCGGCGCGGGCGGTGGCTTGGATTGTTCCACCGCCTAACCGGAGTGGCAGATTTCGGGTCACTACCACCACGAATTGGCCGTACTCCTTTACCACGCAGGGTTGTTGCAGCACGGCATTGTTTTGCGCTACAGTTTCGGCGGCGATGGCGCAAGCGATTTCCACGTCCCCGGCCACCGACCTGAGGGCCGCCGCGCCCGCTATTGCGGCCAGCTCGGCGGCGGTCTGAGTTTGGGCGCGCACGTGCTGAGCCAACCCGAGGTTTGCCAGTACAAAGCCCACAAAAGCCACTACAGCTATAAGGCCTAACGCGAGCGCGGTTCCCGATCCCGCCTCCCACGTTCGCGGCACAGCGACCAGGCCCACACCGCGAACGAGGGGAGCCTCACATTCTCGCGGGTGAGCGCTTGACCTTGGCGCACTGGGCAAGGAACTGCCCCGGAAAGTTCGCACCACTTGAAGCCAGCGCGACGGAAGCCTGCGCGACGGTTTCATGGCTCCAGCCAGACGGTTGCGGAGCCAGACAACAGCAACGGACCCAGATTCGCCGGGCCGAAACTCGCGCTGCGGCGCACGGTGATCGTTGCCCATTCCCCAGGCAGCGGGTGCTCTGGGAGTAACTCCACCACTGCGCTTTGCCCGGCGACTTGTTGGGCTACGGCAGTAATGTCGGCCAGCCCAGCGCTCACTGAGTACAGGCGAGCGGCCGTGCGAGCGGCATCCGAAACCCGCATTTGGGTTCCGAACGCCGCCCCAAGGCCCAAAATGGTGAGCAGAAGCAGCACAACCCCCGGAAGTGCCACGGCGAGTTCCGCCGTCACCGCACCTCGGTCTGGTACCAACTGCGAGAATGTATTTATTTCAGAATCCGAAATGCTGATTTTCCGTTTATAGTGTTGCATCTTTTCACCACCGATTTAGTTGCCTAGATATTTTGGGTAATCATCACCCCACGATTGCCAGGGCCTTGCTGATTATGTTTTGCAGTAAATCGGCCACGAAGTCAGATTTCAGCAAAGTGATCAGCAGTCCCGCGAAGCCGACCGCCGCAATGGTGGCGACGGCGTATTCGGCAGTGGCCATTCCCGCCTCAACATTGAAAGGTTCGTTCCCAAGGGTTTCCCTGAGTTCCATAATATTTCTCCTTTTCATATATTTGAATTGTCTATTTGACAATCCTTTTCAAGAATCGCGTGCTGCGATTCAAGTCTTTCAAATCCTTCATTTCACTGCGCGGTTGCACCCTCACCCCACAAAATCGCTACACGATTTCGTGAGAACCCCGATTGCGCGGTTGCACCGCGCCCTTTTACCTGGCGAAATCCCGGTGGGCAGCGGCCTAAATGTTTGCGAACGAAACAACACTCTCATCCGCCCGTCAGCAAGCCCGTGCCGAGCGATAACAGCATGGGAACCAACCCAATCAACACGAACGCGGGCAGCAGGCAAAGCCCCAGCGGCAACACCAGCCGCACCCCCAACTTTCCGGCGGTCACTCGGGCGGCGTCCTGGTGCGCGCTACGAGCCGCCTGCCCAGCCGCTCGCAACGCGTCGGTCGCCGCCGCGCCTTCTTCCCAGGCTGGGCGCAGGGCGTCGGAAATGATGGCAAAACTCGGTGGGGCGTCCTCCCAGGCTTCGCGCCAATCAGAACCGAACTCAAGGCGCCGACCCGCCCGCTTCAAGTCAATGCCAGTGGCCCCGCCAATGGCCTGGCCGGTGGCCGCCAAAGCTCGGGGAATCGCAACCCCCACGCTCAAAGCGGTGGCGAGCAGTTCCAGCACAATCGGAATCGAAAAACTGGGGTCGGATTCGCGGGCCAACCCTGGGCGAACCGACAGGCGCCGCTCCACCGGCTCTGCCCGCAGCAACCACCACGGCACCGCGGTGAGCACCGCAGCGCAGAAGATCCAAAAAAACATCAGGTAACCTCCCCGCTCGCCTTAGCGGAGGCGATCATCCGGGTGATCCAGCACCGTCCAGCGACCATGAACCCCACGCCCAACGCCACCGAAACCGTGCCCAGCCCCCCGCCGAAAGTGTTTTTCAGCGGATTGACCCCCAAAAGCCAACCGATCCCCATGCCCAAAACCGGCAACGCCAGCAGCACCCGCGCGGTGGTCTGCGGCCCGGCCAGCATTGCGTCCCGTTCGGCGGCAGCCTCCGCCTCAGCCGTGAGCACGTGCCCAATCGTGCCCAGCACCACCGCCAAGGGGGCTCCCAAATTGAGGGCCAGACGAGTTGCGGCTGTCATCGTTGCTGCTGGTCGGGCCCCAAAAATCTGGGCGAGCGCTCGCGGGTCGGGAACCCCTACCTCGTCCACGCGCACCCCGGCGGCCCGGCGCCAAGCCGCTCCCGGTGGTGCCCCGGCGCGCAGCAGGGCGGCGACTTGGGAGAGCAGCAGGCGAACGTCGGCGCTGTCCGATTTCCGCTGCTTCTTCGTAGCGAGCCAACGCAAACCGGCTACTCGGCCTGACCCCGAGGGCGAGCCTAGAACTCTGGCGCCTCGGCCTTGGGGCGACAACAGCAGCGTCAAGGTGGTGGCAGCTAATCCGGCTAAGAGGTGGGGAATCATGGCACCCACCTTTGCTCCAGCTCGCGCCAACCGGCGAAATATTGGGGTGGCCCAGGCGGTTGCCAAGTCGCCACTACCTCGGTGCGCAGCACACCGTCGGAAAGCGCGGGCACCCCGATTTCGCACAAGGTTCGCACCCCGGCGGCGCGGCGCACCTGCAAGATGATGTCCACGGCTGTTACGGTGTGGACAGCGAGAGCTTCCCTTGGCATGCCCGCTAACGCGCCAAGCGCTTCCAGGCGGGCGGGCACGGCGGCGGCATTGTTGGCGTGCAGCGTGGTCATACTGCCGTCATGTCCGGTGTTCATGGCCTGCAAAACCTCGCGCACCTCTGAGCCGCGACACTCCCCAAGCACCAGCCTGTCCGGGCGCATTCGCAGCGCAGTTCGCACTAGGTCGGCGAGGCTTATCTCCCCGGCGCCTTCAACGTTGGCGCGGCGGCTGACCAACGAAATGTGGTGTGCCATCTCGGGCGCCAACTCCTGAGCCTCTTCAACGGTCACCAGCCGTTCCCCTTGTGCGGAAGCCCCCAGCAAAGCGGCCAGCAGGGTGGTTTTGCCCGAACCAGTTCCCCCGGCGATCAGGATGTTGGCCCGCCCCGCGACCAGGCCCCGCAACAGCGGCTCCCACGCTTTGGGCACCATGTTGCGGGAAACCAACTCGGCCAACGAGAACAACTTCTGCCGCAAAACCCGCAGCGAAATAGTGGCCCCGCCCGCACTGATCGGCGGCAAAACCGCGTGAAACCGAGTGCCGTCGGGCAGCACGCCGTCGCAGATCGGAGCGGCGTCGTCCAACCGCTGTCCAGCCAATGCCGCCAGCCGCACCGCCAACGCCCGCACCGCCGATTGCGACCCCAACGCGGCCTCGACCGCCCGCAACTGGCCGTGCTGCTCCACCCACACCTGATCGGCGCCGTTCACCAGCACGTCCGTGACCCCCGGCTGCTCCAGCCAATATTGGAGCGGCCCGGCCCCAGTGATTTCGGCGCGGGCGGCTAACGCGATGTCGCGCATCGAGTCGGTGCCGAACACGCGCCCGGAGGCCGCTAGGGCCGTTTCGATCTCCGGGCTGCCGATGTTTAGCCGGGCCTGTCTTGAATTGCCGCGCGCTCCCGAGTTATTGTGCGACCGGGCGCCGCTGTGCGACGGGCCGTTTCCCTGCAAACCGCCACCTAGTTCGCGTTCCGTGAGCGAGGACCGAATACCGGCCAGCACCTGAGTGTTAACCGCAACGGACATGTTACACCGCCATTCTTTGCGCTAATTCCAACCCAACCTTGGCTAATTTCGAGCGCCGATACCGCCCGGATGAGAGTCCGATTGGCCCGGCTCCCACCTCAATACGGGTGCTCAAATCCCGCTCGGGCCGGTAGAACCCGGCCACTGGCCACCCCACCAACTCGGCGATCTCGGTTTTGTGGGTGTTCGAGCCTTTCGCGCCCTGCACCACCAACTCGCACCTGGGCCCGCGTCGTCGCGTGGAGAGTTCCGATACGGCCGCCGCGACCGCCAGCGCCCCCGCCGCCGCCGGTAAGCTGGTCTGCACCAGCAGGTATATGATGTTGGCGTCGGCGAGCAGCGCTTTGATGGCCGGAGTCCAGGCGGCAGGGCGCGGCACATCAAGCACCACAGTTTCG
>JAITCS010000146.1 GCA_031282935.1 Cellulomonadaceae bacterium | reverse complement strand
ATAAGCGCCCGCGCAATCGCAACCCGTTTTTGCTCTCCGGTGGATAAGGTGCCGTAAGTGCGCTGCGCCAACTCCCCCACCCCAAAGGCGTGCAGCAATTCCAGCGCCCGCACCTGATCAAGTTCATCGTACTGCTCCCGCCACCGCCCGGTGATGCCGTAGGCGGCAGTTAGCACGCAGTCAATTACTTTCTCATCATTTGGAATGTCTTGCGCTAACGCCGCTGAGGCGAACCCAATTCGAGGCCGCAACTCAAAAACGTCAATTCGGCCCATCCGCTTCCCAAGCAGCCACACCGAACCGGAAGTGGGGTGCGACCGAGCCGCCACCAACTGCAATAGCGTGCTTTTACCTGCGCCGTTGGGCCCCAGCACCACCCAACGCTCATCCTCAGCGACCTGCCAACTGCCCCGGAAAATCTCTTTGCGACCCCGCCGCACCACAGCGTTACGCACATCTATGACGAGATCGGCGGGCGGTGGCGCGTCGCCAGCGTCACTCAGGGCACCAGAAATCACTCGAGGATCGTGCGGCGCGGCGGGGGCGTTGATGGCCATAGGTATAACCTACCCATTTTCCGGGCGCCACAATGCATAATAGGCGCTACGCTAAAGGTGTGTCCGCGCATCATACTACCGAAAACAACGGCTCTGATACGATTTTGCTCACTGAAAGCTCCGTGACGCCCCACGAAATTGTGGATTCCATGGTGGCCACCGGCGTTTATAAGGCCACAAGACGCCGCCATGTAATTGTGGTGCGCGCTATTTTGTCTTCCTTTATTTTTGGGGCGGTTACTACTTTGGCTGGCACTGTGGTAACGCAAACAGGGATACCTATTTTGGGGGCATTGGTGTTTCCTATTGCACTAGTAATTGTTATTCTACTAGGGCTAGAACTTTTGACCTCAACTATGGGGTTAGTGCCTTTAGCGTGGTGGCGGCATGAAGTCACTACCGCCCAAATGGGTAAAGCAATGGTTTTTGCGCTAATGGGGCACATAATTGGGTGCCTTGTTTTTGCTGTTATCTTTTGGGCCACAATTACTGAATTTGGGCATCACCTAGATGCGCCGGTCGCGGTGTGGATTCGGGAATTAGCGGAACACAAAACTTTAGGGTACAAAGAAATGGGTTGGGGCACCGGCCTCGCGTTAGTGTTCCTAAAAGCGATACTGTGTAATTGGCTGGTTTCCTTGGGTGGCGTGATGGGCATGACTTCACGCACCACGGGCGGCAAAATCACCGCTATCTGGTTGCCCATATTTGTATTCTTCGCTTTAGGGTGGGAACACTCTGTGGTGAATCTTTTCTCCATCCCGGCGGCGATTATGGTGGGCGCGCCGATCAGCATTGGCGACTGGTGGTTACGAAACGAAATCCCGGTTTTGCTAGGCAATTTGGTGGGCGCCGCGTTCTTGACCGGCTGCGGGCTCTGGCTGAGCCACCACCGCTGGCTCCCGTGGAGCAACCGCCCGGACGAATCCTAAAAGCGACAAGTTTGCCAGGTTTTTTAGGCCACTGCCAACCTAACAAATATATGTCAAAGGGCGCGGTGCAACCGCGCAATGTATTTGTGTGCCCCTTGCACTTGCGCGGTTGCACCGCGCGGGAAAACGCTTTAGCGGCAGGTTGGCACTGCCAAAAAAATTACTCGAAGCGGATCGTGGTGATTTTTGCGTGGATTCGCATTTGGAGGCTGGCCGGAGCTGATTCGACTTCGATGCGGCGCAACAGGCTGGACACCACGGTTTCGCCGGTGACAGACAAATCGCAGACTTCACACTCAGAGATGTGAGCGGAAACCAAATCAGCCACTGGCTGCGGCAATTCGGCATCCCGATACCAGGCAAGGAATGGGAATCGGCAATGCAAATTAGGTTGTTCCATCATTATTCCCCCTTTCCGCTGCTGCTGTTCTTATCATTTTCGCTGAGTTCGCTCGCATTTGCAAGGGGTTTCGCTTTGGGCGAGTTTTCCGGGCGAATTAGGCCCCGCTCGGCCGCGTAATCAGCCAAAAGTTCGCGCAGTTGTGACCGGCCCCGGTGCAAACGTGACATCACCGTGCCAACCGGGGTGTCCATGATTTCCGCGATTTCCTGGTAAGGCAAACCTTCAACGTCGGCGTAATACACCACCATGCGCCGCTCTTGAGATAATTGCGCCAAAGCGTTTTTAATGTCGGAATCGGGTAACTGGTTTAGCGCTTCGAGTTCCGCTGAAGGCCGCACTAAATCGTAGTTCTCAAAAACTTGACCATCAGACAATTCAGAAGCGGAAACCGAATTTGGGTCACGTTGCTTTTTGCGATAAATACTAATGTAGGTATTGGTAAGGATTCGATACAGCCAAGCCCTTAGGTTGGTGCCATCTTGAAACTGACCAAAACTCGAAAACGCCTTGAGATATGTTTCTTGCACCAAATCCTCAGCGTCTTGCGGATTTCTGGTCATGCGCAAGGCGGCGCCATATATCTGGTTGAGGTATTCCATCGCGCTGGCCTCGAAGCGGGCCACCCGCGCGGCAGCCGTTTCAGCGCCGAAATCGGCTCCAGCCTCGCCTAATTCCGGGCTGTCATCGTCGGGCAAAATAGCGATACCGCCCTCAACGGTGATGCCGCCCCCAGCCTCGATAACCTCAGCCACGCTGCTCCCAGCCGCGCTATCCGCAACCACCGGCGCCCCAACCACGGGCGCCTCCGCATCCGAATCGGGCACACCAAAAGCAAGCGCCTGCGTATCGCCGACGCCGTCTGCCAAGACCTTTACTGCCATCAACGCCTAACCTTACCCAAAATGCGCACCTGTTGCCCGCACGCCGCCCCCACCTAAGCCAACCTGCGCCAACATGTTGGTATAAATAGGATATGCCCCCAGGTTGGCCCGCCCCCGTCGCCGCTGCGCCGCTTAATGCGACCGTGGAAGTCCCCGGCTCGAAATCTTTAACTAATCGGCTGCTAGTGCTCGCTGCGCTTGCAGATGGCCCAGGCACGATTGAGGGGGCGCTGCGCAGCCGGGACGCCGACCTGATGATCGCCGCCTTGCGGCAACTGGGTGTAGTGATTGAAGAAGGCGAAACACCCTCAACTATTCACATTACGCCAAGACCGCTCAATAATGGGGAAATAACTATAGATGTCGGCCTGGCTGGAACGGTGATGCGGTTTTTGCCCGCCGTGGCCGCGCTCTCCGGCGCCAAAGTGCATTTCCAGGGCGACGCTGCGGCCAGCGCCCGCCCCATGGAACCGCTGCTCGACGGCCTGCGCGACCTCGGCGCCGAAATTGACAACAACTCCCTGCCTTTCACCGTATACGGCACCGGCGCCCTCGAAGGTGGTGTCACCGCGATTGACGCCCACGGTTCCAGCCAGTTCATTTCGGGGCTGCTGCTCGCCGCTCCGCACTATCAAAACGGGCTGCGCCTGACCGCCATCGGCCCTGTGCCCAGCGCCCCGCACCTGGAAATGACCGTCGAAGCGCTGCGCGAAGCCGGGGTGCCCGTGCAGACTGCCGCCCTGGGTAGCCACGGCGTCGTCAACCAGTGGACTGTGCCCCCGCACGCCATCCACGCGCGCACCGTGCGTGTCGAACCCGACCTGTCGAACGCGGCGCCGTTCCTGGCGGCGGCCCTCGTGGCAGGTGGCAGCGTCACGATTCCGGCCTGGCCCACGCTGACCACCCAACCCGGCGCATTGCTGCCGGATTTCCTGGTGCGCATGGGTGGGCATGTTGAACTGCACGACGGGGCTTTGACAGTGACCGGCAAGGGGCGGATTTACGGGATTGACGCTGACCTCAGTGCTGCCGGGGAACTAACCCCCACCATTGCCGCGCTGGCTGCTTTGGCGGATTCGCCCAGCCGCTTGACCGGGATTTCGCATCTGCGCGGCCACGAAACTGACCGCCTGGCAGCGTTGGTCACCGAGATAAACCGGCTGGGTGGAAACGCCCGCGAACTTGAGGACGGCCTCGAAATTACCCCCGCTGACCTGCACGGCGGGGTCTGGGAAAGCTATGCCGACCATCGGATGGCTACCGCCGGGGCGATAATAGGGCTTAGGATTGCGGATGTGACGGTTTCCGATATTGCGACCACGGCCAAAACCCTGCCCGGATTTGAACGAATGTGGGCGGACATGTTGGCGCAACGGGACGGCGCCTAATGGCCATCGGAAACAAACGCCAACTTGATGAGGAGAGCGGTTTCGACCGGCCCTCCAAGCGGGGCAGTCGGCCGCGCACCAAACAGCGCCCCGGCCATGAGGACGCCACCCTCGCAATGGTGGTGGCCGTGGATCGGGGGCGCTACACGCTCGCCGTTGACGGTGACCTTTCGGTAACCGCGATGAAGGCCCGCGAGTTGCGTGACCGCATTGTGGTGGGCGACAAGGTGGCCGTGGTTGGTGATGTTACAGGTAACCCGGACGCCCTGGCTCGGATTGTGCGCATCGAGCCGCGCACCTCGGTGCTGCGCCGCACCGCCGACGACACCGACCCCTTTGAGCGTATCGTGGTTGCCAACGCTGACCAGTTGGTGATCGTGGTGGCGTGCGCGAACCCGGAACCGCGCGTTGGCATGATTGACCGTGCGGTGGTGGCGGCCTACGACGCTGGCATG
>JAITCS010000077.1 GCA_031282935.1 Cellulomonadaceae bacterium | reverse complement strand
GAAAGCGGCCACCGCCGCAGCGGAACCGCCCCCAGACCCGCCCGGAATACGCGACAAATCCCAAGGGTTTCGGGTGGGCCCAAAGGCTGACCATTCGGTGGAGGAACCCATCGCGAATTCGTCAAGATTTGTTTTGCCCAAAATCGGCATTCCGGCAGCTTTGACGCGCCGCACAATGGTGGCGTCGTAAGGTGGAATCCAGCCCTCCAACATTCGAGAGGCGGCCGTGGTGGGAATACCCATAGTCACGATTAAGTCTTTTACCGCGATAGGCACGCCAGCCAAAGTTGGCAATGGCTCCCCGGCGGCGCGTTTCGCGTCCACAGCGGCAGCGGTCTTTAGGGCAACCTCGGGGCTGACGTGCAAAAAGGAGTGGACTTCGCCATCAACTTCGGCGATCCGCTCTAGGTGAGCGGAGGTAGCTTCGACCGAGGTCACCTCGCGGTTTTGTAAAGCTTCAACTAAATCTACGGCACTTAGGTTAATGATTTCTGTCATGATTAATCCTCACCTAAAATCTGGGGAACCACAAACATCCGATCTGCGGCCTCGGGGGCCATCGCCAACACCGCGTCAAGGTTCACAGACTGTTCGGGAACGTCGGCCCGAAATACGTTCACCATTGGCACTGGGTGGGAAGTGTAGGGAATGTCCGGGGTAACGACTGCGGAAACATTCGCGACCGAATCAACGATAACCGCTAATTCGCCAGCCAGGCGGTCAAGCTCAACGTCAGTGAGGTCTATTCGAGCGAGCCCCGCAAGCCGCGCAACTTCATCCCGGGAAATATCGGACATGTTGGTATCCTAATACACGCGTCACCGTTCTAGCGCTTCACCTGGCACCAGCCGCACGGCGGGTTGCACATGAATGCTGCGAATTGTCGTTGCGGGCACCGGGTGTTTCAGCGCGTCCACGCTCACCTCCAGCTCGGTTTGCGGCCAGGTCAGATCCAGCGTGGCACGATATTCGGCTACCGGAATGGTGTCAGGCAGGAAAGAACGCGGCGACACTCCGAGCGCTTGCGCAATTAGGAATAGCCGATAAATTGTGGTATTTCCAGCTGCGGAGTTTAGGAAACTTCGGGATTGTTCGATATTTTGGATTTGTGTTCTCGAAATACCTGTTGCGCCCGCTAGTTCGGTTTGCGAAACCTGCCGTGCCCGCCTAATTGCGGCGACTCGGCGCCCAATCTCGTCAGCATATGCAGGCCAATCTATATCGAGTTGCGGAGCAGGCACATGATAACTCTCCCAATAGCGACCCAGGAAAGCCGCCCAATTTATTGGGCATTTTTAAGCGAAAGCCAGTTCCCGTTCCCGATTCGTTTCTAATGCGTTATCCGACTGCGTTGTGAGGTCTGCGAGCAGTTCGTCAGTAATGAAACCGGCCCCCAATTCGGCTGAGGTTCCCATACCTGCGCCCTGCTCGCGCTCCAGGGCAACAAGTTTGCGGCGGTTCGAGAACCACGAAATGCTGCACAACAGGCACGCGCCCGCCCAGGCCAGCGGGTTACCCCAGGCCAAGCCGAGCCACCCGAAAGCGCCCCCCAGCACCACCCCGGCGCCAGCACGCAAGCCCAACTCGAGGAACCCGGAGGCGGTGGGAATGGCGGTGGCCCCCAAGCCTTGCACAGTGTTTCGTACCACGAACATGATTCCGAGTGCGAAATACATGAAGGCCGAAATTTGCAGCCTGGTGGCAACCATGTCAATAGTGGTGGGGCTGGCTTCGGTGGTGAACATGCCCACTAATTGATAAGTGAAACGGTATTGCAAGAATCCGAGCGTAAAGGCCACCACGGTTGCAACAATAGACATTCGGAAAACACCGATTCTAATGCGTTTGTATTCTTTGGCGCCGTAATTTTGCGCCACGAAAGTCACCATCGCCACCCCGAAAGTGTTCAGGGGTGACATCGCCAAGCCCTCCAGCCGGGAAGCGACCGTGGCAGCCGCCACCGCGTCAGCGCCCAAAGCGTTGATCCCGCTCTGTAATACCACAGTACCGATGCCAATTACCGACATCTGGAAACCCATCGGGAGACCGATTCGGGCGGGCACCGCAAGTTCAGCAAGGCCAGAGCGGACAGCGGCGCGGTCAGGGAACATCTGCGGCATTTTTTTGCGCGCATAAACCAAGCACGCCACCACCGAAATCGCTTGGGCGATACCCGTGGCGCCAGCCGTCGAGGCTACTCCCCAACCGAAGGACCCCACAAAGGCGTAGGTGATCACCACGTTTAGTAGCGAAGAAATGATGAGGAATATGAGCGGAGTTCTTGAATCGCCGAGCGCTCGAATAACTGCAGCAAGCCAGTTATATGCAATCGTCAAGGCTGCGGTAGCGAACATTACTTGTTGGTAGGCTCCAGCCATTTCCATCAAAGAATCGGGGGTGTTAACCATGCGCAACAATTCGTAACCGAATATCAAACCTATTGCGGTAATCGTGGCAGCCATAAGTGCGGCCACCACCCCACTGGCAACGATTGCGCTCTTCACGCCTTG
Organism: Cellulomonadaceae bacterium; assembly: GCA_031282935.1. Lineage (GTDB taxonomy): Bacteria > Actinomycetota > Actinomycetes > Actinomycetales > Cellulomonadaceae > Xylanimonas. The sequence goes on along the minus strand of JAITCS010000077.1, from coordinate 410 downwards.
AATGTCACCGGCGCCAAATCGGCGGGCCACAGGAATTGCTAAACCGGCGGTGGCGCCCCAAGAAAATCCGATGATAAGGAAAGCCATAGTACCGGTAGCGCCAACTGCTGCAAGGGCGTCAACACTAATTAGCCGACCTACAATGGCACTATCAGCCAAGGAGTATGATTGCTGAAAGAAATTGCCCAGTAACAGCGGGATTGAGAAAGCCAGAATTAGCCGTACTGGTGGCCCGGAGGTTAAATTACGCACTTACTTATCTTCTTCGTCTGATATGTCGCCTTGCCATGCTTCGATTTGAGATTTGCTTTGGCGCCGCCAGTGCGCTTGCCGCCATGAGGTGCTTCGGCGCCGCCAGTGCGCTTGCCGCCGCGGGCCCGGGCCGGGGTATCGCCCTTACCCCAAGCCAG
>JAITCS010000066.1 GCA_031282935.1 Cellulomonadaceae bacterium | reverse complement strand
CATAGTTGCGATTGGGGCTGTCAACCTAATGATGGGTGCCCTAGATGCCAGACCCGGTGGCATTACCGATGCGTTGGGGATTCCGTTACAGCAGATTGCCAGGGTGTCAAGGGATGCTCCACAATCGCTTTCTGCTGACCAACGTACATTCATAACCCAACTATTTGACGGCACCAGTCCAGAGCAAATCGGTGAGCTTTATAACCCGTGGTCATTGGCCCCGATTAACGGATATGGCGAAGGGCCTGCCTCAAACCAATTCATTAGGGAGAACCCGGGTAGGTTTATCCGGGGTTGGTTTGACATTGGCCGCCAACACTTCCAAACCTTCCTGGTTTCTTTCCTACAAGGTGGCCTCGGAATTGGTATCCAAGACAATCGTACTTCACAGTTTCTATTGTTGACTGGTTTGAGCAATACGGCGTAGCAGCCCGAAACCATCTTGCGGGCAGTGCGAATTTGTCGAATTGGTACGCATTACCGCTTATTGCGTCAGTTCAGTTGTTCCGTGTTCCGATAATTGGGTTGCCTTGGATGGCGGCTTTCTGGTTCTGGGCTGCGGTGGCAACTTTCGCAATGTTAGTGCTGATAAAGCAAAAGTCAATAGCACTTATCACTGGTGTACCTTTTGCCGTACTTTGGCTCACAGCCATTGCCAGTCCGGGCAGCGGAATGACGCGATTGCTTTACGGGATAATACTTGCGCTTCCGGTGCTAATTGCGGTGGGTCTTTCGGGGGATAAACCGTCCGGGCCGCAAAACCAACTAAATTAGCGCATTAGGAGCAGTACACCGGGGGCGCGACGGGGTGCGTCGCCACGATGGTGGGCCGTGGTGACGGGGCCGCAGGAGCGGCGGTTTCAGCGGGAGTCGGGCTCTGATCAGCGCCCGCAGTGCCATTCCCAGCGGCCGAATTGCCGCCATTCGTGGCAGCCCCAGCCTCAATCCCAGAAACCCCAGGGACCGACCCGCTGGGCGCGGTGCCGTTTGCATAGACACCGTTAACATCAGGTGTATCTGGCGCCTCAGGTGTTTGCGCGGCCGCCTCAATGGCAGCCTGGGTGTCAGCAACGGATTCCCCGGTGCGCAGGGCCTCCCAAACAATCTCAGCCTCCGGCAGCCAAACCACAGTATTCCGGTTCTCCGGGTTGAGCATGTTAGGCACCGTAATAAACTCGATATTGTTGGGCCTAATGTTTTGCATGGAACTCGCCAAACCAGCCAAGCCAGAAACCGAAGCCAAGTTATCACTCATGGTGAGCGAAGAAGTCGTAGCGCCCAAGAACTGCAACAAGGCTGGGGCATCAGTTAGCAAATTACGCCCCAAAACATCTAGCGCAATAGCGCCCAACAACTCCTGTTGCCGCCCAATCCGATTCAAATCCGAACCATCACCAAGCCCCCGCCCGGTTCGTGCCCGCGCAAACTGCAGCGCCTGCCAACCGTTCAAAGTCTGTAGCCCAGGGTCAAGCCGCAAACCGCCAGCTAGGGGCGAAAATATGGCGTTCGGGATGCACATTTCCACCCCACCCAGGGAATCAACCATGTTTCGGAAACCCGCAAAGTCAACGGCGATAAACCCATCCAGCCGCACGTTGGTGATTTGTTCCAGGGTGTACATTGCACAGGCGGCCCCGGAACCAGTATCACCACCGGCCACCGAGCCGTACGCGAACGCTGCGTTGAAGCGGGTCTGCGGGCGCGGCGTGGTGAAGCGGCCTGGGGTGGTGGTGGGGCAAGCGGGAATGTCCACAATGGAATCGCGGGGGATTGACACCATGGAAACCCGTTGCCTGTCACCGCTGATGTTCATGATGATCGCGGTGTCCGAGCGGTTGCTGGCGTCATTACCGCCGCCGAGTTCCCGGTTTTCTGCGGAATCACGGCCGTCGGTGCCGAGCAGCAAGATGTTAAGGGGTGGAACTTGGGCGGTATCGTCGCCGCTGGCCAGGAACTGGGGCGCATCGGGGCGCTGGATGTAGTGGAAAATGTCATCCATCGAAACATGGTCAATATTGGCAGAAAGCTGGAAAGCGGCCGTGGCGGCACCAGCTCCGGTGAAGGCGAGCACCCCAGTTAAGGCGAGCGCGATAAAGTGCCTGGCGCGGTGGCGGCTGATTTTGCGCGCGTGCTTGGCGCCGTGGGAGCGGGAGCGGGCGGTGCCGTTGGCGCTGACAGAGCCGAAACCACTGTGTTGGGCTCTCGCAGTAGCGGCGTTATCTGAATGCGGGGCATCAACACGCGGCGCTAACGGTTGTTTCATAACCAGAGAATAGCCGCAAAAGCACCCACTCCTACGCAACTTTGGCGTGTCCTGCGAACATTTCTGGGCACTTAATCCTATGGGATGCCGTTAATTGACGGCCACATTGAGTATCAACTAAAGCCAACTAGGGGCAAGCTGCCGCCACCCTGCGCAGTGCGGCGGCAACTTTCGCCCAGACGTGCTGAGTTCAACGGCAACCTAGTCGCGGCGGAACAGGTCACGCGTGTAAATCTTGTCCTCCACATCGGCAAGCTCTGGCGCCACGCGGTTGGCCACGATGATCCCGGCGCGCTGCTTGAACTCTTCCAAGTCATTTACTATGACGGAGTTAAAGAACTGCGACCCATCGGCCAGAGTGGGCTCGTAGATGATGATTTCCAGGCCTTTTGCCTTCAACCGCTTCATCACACCCTGAATTGCCGAAGCTCGGAAATTATCGGAACCAGATTTCATAGTCAGCCGATAAATACCAACAGTTTCAGGTTTCCGGCGCAAAATATCTTCGGCGATAAAGTCTTT
>JAITCS010000022.1 GCA_031282935.1 Cellulomonadaceae bacterium | reverse complement strand
ATTGAGACCACCTACGCCTCTTGGCAAACTGAGGCGACCGCGCACGCGGGCCGGATCATCACCGGCTCCCTGCACCTCACCACGGGGGAACCCCTCACCTGGTTGCCGTGGGAGCTGGGCGAACACAGCGCGGTGACCACGGGTTACGCTACCGTGGTTCCGTTTCTGGACGGCACCGCCCTCACCGCAGACCTGGTCACGGCTTGGGACGGGGGAGCGGGCCTGCCCGACGGGGTGAGCGTAACCGCTCGCTCGCTATCGGAAAACGGCACCCTGGAACCCGCCAACAGCGGGGCTGGCTTGCTGGTTGAGGTCGAATTGGTGCTCGGCACGGAAGCGCTTTCGGAAATCACCTCAGAAAACTTGTCACTGTACGATTTCGGCAACCTCATGGTGACCTTGCGGCAAACTGGCACGCCGCAAAATGCGGGTTGGGCCGACAGTTTGGCTCTGAACCTCAATGAGGGCTTACCCAACTTTGTGCTCGGCGGCAACCCAGGCACGCCGAACGGGCCGCAACCGTGGGTGCCTGGGGAGGAATATGACATTGGCTCGCGGGTCGTTTATGACGGGCGGATTTTCGAGGCTTGGCGGCGAGCGCACGGCTACGATGTGCCCGGGGAGATTTGGGGCCCGTGGATGGAAATAATGGAGGCGACGCTGCCTGACGGCACGGTGCAGGCGATTTGGACGCCCTCGCGCATTTTCAGTGCCGGCGATGTGGTGCTTTATTTCGATACGCTGTGGGAGGCGCAGTGGTGGAGCCGGAATAATGTGCCCGGCATGCCCGGCGGGCCTTGGAGGGCTTTGGCGGCGGGCACCGAGGGGGGTGCGGCGGATGAGGGTTCGGACGCAGAGGCGGAAACCCCCGTCGAACCTATTGCACCCATCGAACCTATTGCACCCGTCGAGCCTGATGCGCCCATCGAACCTGCAATCCCGACTGCACCCGTCGAACCTGATGCGCCCGTCGAACCTGATGCGCCCGTCGAACCGATAACCCCGATTGCACCCATCGAACCAATAACCCCCATCGAACCGACAAGCCCCGAGCTACCTGCAACGCCAAACGAGTCGGCAACCCCAGACGAGCCGACAACACCCGAGGAGGCCGAGGACGAACGTTTTACGCCCGCCCCCGAAACTCCGGTCGCACCGCCCGCCCCCTCCGAGCCAGGCACACCCATCGAACCCGTCGAGCCTGGCGAATAAATGAGCCATCAGAAACGCAAGCGCAAACACGGCAACCTTGGGCGTATCCTTTCCAACGTAATTATCGCGCTGATATTACTGATAGTCGCCACGGTAGCCCTAGTGCCCAGGCTCCTGGGAGCCGAGCCGCTGACGGTTTTGACGGGCTCCATGCAGCCCGCGTTGCGGCCGGGCGACATTGTGGTGGTGCAGCCGACAGCGGTCGAGAACCTTTCCGTCGGCGACATCATCACGTTTCAGCAAATATCGGGCGATCCAACCCTGACCACGCACCGCATCGTGAATATCGTCCGTGATGGTAATGCGGTTATTGAGGTGGTTACTCGTGGCGATGCGAATAACACCGATGACGCCCCGCTAATACCGGAGCAGATAGTGGGGCGGGTGGTGTATTCGATTCCGCTGCTCGGGTATCTGACTGACGGCCCCACGGCCGTGCTCGCAATAGCGCTCCTGATCGGGATCGCCCTAGTCGCATACGCCGTGACCGCAGCGGTCAAAACCGTGCGCGCCAACAGGCGTGACGGCCAGGCAAAAGCTCTCTAATTCCAGCCTACACCGCAAGGCGCCGACAGGGCAGCAAGGCAGGCGCGTCGCCGTAAAAAGACCAAAACTAAGCCTTTTTGGCGCAAAAGTGGTGGCCTAGTGGCGCCGAATAATCTAGGTGGTTGAGCCTCCGGGTACTCATTTTTAGTAGTGATTCCACATTTTACTAAAACCGCAAGCACACTGATTCAATCCGATAGTGCCCACAAGCGCTAGGGAAAATCACCCACGCGGTCGCAAAAAGTGCGCAATGCACTGCAACGGCCACACGGAACGCGAAGGAGCGTTTGGATGTTTCGAACCATGAGTCTGCGCAGCCCGCAGACACATGCGGCACCGAGGGCGGGTAGCCGGGGGAGTAATCCCACGGTCAAAGCCTGGCTTCGGCGGAGCGCCGCAATTGTTTCTGCCTCATTAGTGGGCACTACTGCACTAGCGGCCAGCGGGCTCACCGCAGCTCCGGCAGCCGCTGAAACTCAATATCAGTTGGAAACTGTAACCTTAGATTTCTCTAATGGTTTGGTTGATAGCGCCGGTAATACTTGGAGTATTGCCTCGGGTGGAAATACTGACTGGAATATCAACGATGGCGTCTTGTCCATAACTCAAGACCGGGATTGGCAAGGGCTCCAGACCCCCCCCCAACTCATTGAGAATGGCGTTCAATATGCCATTAGCGCATCTGTTCGGTGGGCACCTCCCGTTGTGGCCCCCGAAGAGGAAACTCCGGCGACCGAGGAAGGTTCGGACAGCGCCGACAACGGTACGGATAACAGCACCGATGGTTCGGACAACAGCACGGAGAACGTTACCGACGGTTCGGACAATACCGATAATGGCACCGACGGTTCGGACAACACCGATAATGGCACCGATGGTTCGGATAACGCCGACATCACCGATATCGAAAATGGCGATGATTCGGTAGTATCAGACGTAGTCGTCGTTGATGAAAACGACAAAGCCGACGAAGAAGAGGTTGCCGTAGCGACCCCAATCGCCGCCTTCGCCGCCGCCGCAGTTGTGGTTCCCACCGCCGCCGTGGTTTCGACCGAAGCTACTCTCCCGATCGCGGAGACCCCAGCCCCGGTTACCTCCGGCGAGATCCGCTGGGTTACCTCTGACAATGGCGATTCCGCCCATGAGTGGGTTGGCAACGCCAACATTGGTCAAGATTGGGATATCATCGCCGGTACCTTCACGCGGATCGGTCTCGCTAACCCCGTCGCACGCCTGAACGGTGGCGTAGCGGGCACCTTCCTGGTGGAAAGCGTAACCGTTTCCCGCTATGTGCCGATCGAAAGCGGCGACGCCCCAATATTCAGCACCCCCGCAGGTGAGGTAGTGCGCGAATCGAACCTCACCAATGGTGACGGCTCGTGGAACTGGGATCTCATGTCGCACGGTGGCCACACTGCGGTGACCGTTGACGGCGCTCCGGCGTGGCAGTTGGGCCGCGCCGATTGGTCTGGTATTTTTGACACCAATAACGGTGGCGGCCACTTCCCGATGGTTGAAGGCGAAACCTACCTATTCGAGGTAAGCGTACGAGCTGCTGCCGGTTTTGATGGCGCCCAAATTAATCTTGGCGGCCATCCTGGTAGCCACATCAGCAATGTGAATGTCAGCGAAAACGAATGGACTGTGCTGTCCGGTGAAATCGTCGCTGGTGCTGACAACCAGCAGATTCGTGCCACCACTGGTGTAGAAAACATGCAACTGTTGGTGCGCGCCGCCCGTTTGACCTTGCTCTCGGATGATACCGATGGTGGCACCACCCCGCCGGTTACTGGTGAGACTGTGGTTTGGTCGCGTGACTTTGAGGATGGTGTTGTCGCTGGTGGCGATGGTGGCCAGTTTGAGGTTGTTCCCAATCCGATTGGTGAGGGTAATGTGCAGCGTATCGTGACCGCTGCTAGCTGGCATGGTACACAAATCCCGGCTGGTACTTTCGAGCAGGGTGCGACTTACCGTTTCCAGGCCGATGTGCTGCGCCCAGAGGGTTCTGCGGCTATGAACGCTCGCTTTGAGGGCGCTAACGATCCGTGGCCGTGGGTTGTGGGTAATCATGCGATGTCCGATACCGAGTGGTCCACTATCTCTGGTGAGTTCACTTGGGATGAGATTGCCCCGATGCCGGTACGATTGGTAAATGGTGGCGACGGCGCTTTCTACGCCGACAACATCATCATCACCCGTTTGGGCACCGCACCGGAAATCACCGAACCCGAATTTGAGCGGGAACTCGTAGCGCGCTACGACTTCGAGGACGCCGCAGACATTCTGGCCATCACCCAAAACGGCGGCCCTGCGCTCGCCGTGGTGGCTAATCCTGACGGTGAAGGCAACGTGTTGCGCGTGACCGGCACCGACAACTGGCGTGCTCCGATGGTCGGCACTGGTTTACTCCAGGCTGGCGCTGGCTACGTGTTCGTGCTTGACGCCCGCATGGAGGCCGGGTTTGGCGCTGGTCAAATCCTGTTCCGCGAAAATCAGACTTGGGCGAGCGGCGGTGGCGACCACGCCATCACCGACAACTCGTGGACCACTGTCACCTCGAACACCCACTTGGCTGGCCAAGGCTCGGAAATGCAAATTCAAGCCACTGAAGCCGAAGGGGCTGCGAGCCGTAGCTACTACTTGGACAACATCGAGATTTGGCGGGTTTCGCCAGCTCCCGAGATTGACACCGAGTGGGAGTTCGATGGCGCCTACTTCGACTTTGAGGATGGCGAAGCTCAGGGTTGGTTTGGCCGTAACACCACTTCCAGTTTAGCCACCGGCGATCCGCTGCCCCTTGAGGCTGCGGTAGTTAGCCCAGGCGCGAACGGCTCCGACTACGCTTTCCGCGTGTCGAACCGCGACAGCCAGGGCGACGGGCCTATGCTGGACGTAGTAGAGCTGTTGGCCCCGATGCGCCGCTTCCAGGTTTCTGGTTACGCTCGCTTCATTGATCGGGCTGCTGGCAACGGCACCTTGACGCTGTCCATCCAAACTGGTTCCGGCACGTTCACTAACCTGGCCACCGGTATCCAAGTTCGCAACAATGAGTGGACCCACTTTGATGTTGAGTTCATGATGCCCGCGTTCACAAACATGGCTAACCTCTACTTCGAGACTCCGTGGCAATCCGGCGAAATTGGCGACACCTCCACCTTTGAGATTGACTCGATTTCCATCCAACTGCCTGCCCCCATCTCTTGGGAGCGCGACCTCATTCCGCTGTCCGCAACCCTGCCTGGTATCCATACCGGTATCGCTGTGGACACCCGTGAACTCAGCGGCGAGCACTCGGAGTTGTTGTTGCACCACTTCAACCACTTGGTGGGCGAGAACCACATGAAGCCCGAATCTTGGTTCGCAGGCGGCGGGTTTGACACCTTCCGGATGCACGATCAGGCTCGCGCTATCTTGGATTTCGCGGTGGAGCACAACCTGACCGTGTTCGGTCACGTGCTGGTTTGGCACAGCCAGACCCCGAGCTGGTTCTTCAGCCGCGACGGCGTGAACCCGGTTTCGGCTTCCAACCCCGAGCTCACCAACAGCCCAGCCGACCAAGAGATCATGCTTGACCGTATGCGGACTTACATTCGCTTGGTGGCCGAGGACATTTCGACCCGTTACGGCCTGTTCGGTTCCGATGGCAACCCGGTTAACTCTTACGAGGTAGCCAACGAGGTTGTGGCTGGCAACTTGGCGCAGGGCGCACTTGCTGGCGGTATGCGGCCTAACTCGCCGTGGACTCGGATCTTCTATGTAGAGGGTGAGCCTAACTCGGCCTACCGCTTTGTGCGTGAAGCTTTCGAGTACGCCGACCAAGTGTTCAACGGCGAGTTCCACGTTGATGGCACCGTGGCGAACCCTGCCCAGGGCGCAAACCGCGTGACCTTGTGGGTGAACGACTACAACACCGAGCGCGGCACCGGCACCCCGGACAACG
>JAITCS010000200.1 GCA_031282935.1 Cellulomonadaceae bacterium | reverse complement strand
CTTCAACACTCCCAGCCTAGAAGCAGCAGCAGCAACCAAAACCACCACAAGGCAAAACCCCACAACCCACACCACACCACACACACAACTTGACAAACATAGGAGCGTCTCAACCACCGACTTCCGATAAATTGCGATAGGGTTAATTCATGCGGCTAGGCGTTATTGATATCGGGTCGAACACCGTTCACGTGGCGGTTCTTGACGCTGTGCGGGGCGCCAGGCCGGTGCCCCAAAACTCGCAATCCATGGACATTCGCCTCATGCGGTTCTTGGACGATGACGGGTCAATTTCACCCGAGGGCGTCGAAACACTAAAGAACGCCGTCAAAGAGGCCGCGAAAGTCATCAAGAAAGAGGGCGCCGAATCCACCCTCGCGATTGCGACCTCGGCAATCCGGGAGGCCGCGAACGGCCCGGAGGTGCTAGACGAACTCTCGAAGCTCGCCGGAGTTCCCATTGAGGTGCTTTCAGGCGCCGACGAAGCTCGGCTAACTTTCTTGGCCGCGCGGCGCTGGTACGGCTGGGGCGTGGGGCGCCTGCTGGTGCTTGACATCGGGGGAGGTTCACTCGAAATTGCGGCTGGCACCGACGAATTGCCAGACGTCGCCATCTCTATTCCGCTGGGCGCCGGGCGGATGACCAAGAAGTTCCTCTGGGAAAACGACCCGCCCACCGCTAACGAGGTGGCCGACCTGAAAGAATACGTGCGCCACAAACTCGGCGGCGCCCTCGGCAACGGTCGCCTGCTCAAAGGCGACCACGTGGTGGGCACCTCCAAAACTTTCCGCTCCCTGGCTCGGCTCGCAGGGATGCCGCGCCACCCGTTCGGCGCCGGAGAGCGCTACACGATGTCGTTGGCCAACCTGGAGGACTGGGTGCCGCGCCTCTGCAAGTTGAGCTCGGAGGATCGGGTGGCGTTACCCGGCATCGGCCCGCGCCGCTCCCGCCAAATCGCCGCTGGCGCCATCGTCGCAATGGAAACCATGCGCGCGCTCAAGATTGACCAGATCGAAGTGTGCCCGTGGGCCCTTCGTGAAGGCGTGCTGCTGCGCCACATCGAGTCCCTCGGAAGCTGAACCCCGGCGGCTGAGCCTGTGGCGGTCGCTCCGCTCCCGGCGGTTGAGCCTGACGAAACCCCGGCGAAGAACCCGGCGGTTGAGCCTGTGGCGGTCGCTCCGCTCCCTGTTCCATCCTTGCCTCGGTAGAATCCGCAAGCGGATTCTCCTCTTGGGCTGCGTCAGATTCCGGTGGTTGAGCCTGTCGAAACCACCATAAGCTTCAAGCTCCGATGGTTTCGACAGGCTCAACCAACTGGGGTGCGGTTCAGCCCCGATGGTTTCGACAGGCTCAACCAGCGGGGGCTGCGGCTCGACCACGGCGCGCGGGAGCGCTAGGAGCGGGTGAAGGTGACCTCGCCGATCTTGAACTCGGTTTCGGACTTCACCGTGAACGAGTTCTTGCCGATGGCCTTGAGCAGCGTGGATTCATCCTTGCCTTTGTCTCCCATGCAGAGCATCATGGTGCTGGCTGCGGGGGCCATTTCGGTGCCGACTACCGGAACGTTGATTGCGTTGCAGACTTTGAGGCTGAGCACCCAAGCGCCCGATTCGTTTGCCACCGCTGGCACGTTGGCGGTCACTTCAGTGCGGCCTTTAATGACGCCCTGGTATTCCCCGGCCTTCAGCGGGATAACCTGCTCGCCATCAGCGTGGATGGCTTTCTTTTCGGACTTCACGGTGGCGGTGGCGTAGTCAGGCTTTTGCGCGGTCACCTTTACGTTAATCCCGTGCCCAATGTCGGATTCTTTCAGGGAGAAAGACGCTTTGGTGGCGCCCACGATGTATTGCCCGTCGCGCATCCACTGATAGTTATAGGTGACGTCGTTCTTCGGGGTTGAGGTGACCTCGGCCTTGAGCACCGACCCTGCCACGCGCGCCCCCGAAACGGAAACGTGCAACTCAGAGAAGTCCTTCTCTTCAGCGGCGGGCTTCAAGTGCATTCCGGTGATTAAGTCAATTACGTCATTCCCGGCGGTCACGCCGATTGACTTGCCCGATGCCACGTCAATCAACACGGTGTACTTTGGATAGACCAGTTTCGAGTTGGCGCCGCTGGTGCCGTGCCCGACCGCGAAATCAGAATGTACAGTGACCAGGAAAACGCAGTCGTTCGCCGCCGGGTGCTTGCCTTCAACAGCGAAGCCCACCAACTTCTGGGCCTTGGAGTAGGGCAGGCTGGCGAGCGCGGCGTTAGGAGCATCAGGGGCCTCGTCTCCAGCGATGCTCTGCGCCACCGCCACGCGCACGGCCTCAGCCTGCTTCACCAAATCGCCGGAATCGCCATGACAAGACTGCGAGGCCAGCTTTGAGGTAACTAAGTTTGACACGGGGGTTGCCACTACCCACGGCGACGCTGGCGATGCGGCCAGACCCATAGAAATTGCCCCTGCCAGCGCAATCGCCGAGAGATAGGTTGCCATGACGACACTGCCTTCCAACCGAATTTGGTTCGCCGCCCATACCGGCGCCCCCCTATAAGTATGTACCCATCATTCCACACCCGATTGAGGGATTCCGCAAGCCACGCCCAAATTGAATTGTGACTTTTGTCGGTTTCGGTAGCGTAGTTAAGGGCAGGTGGTTTCGACGGACATGGTTTCGACAGGCTCAACCATCGGAGCAGCAACCACCGGCTCGCGCAGGAACACGAACAGCAGCAGGCCCACCAGCACCACGGCCATAATGCCCAGCGTACCCCAGATGGTCGCGCCGGTCAGCGCGATGGAGGCCGTCCACATGGCCGGAGCCATGAAGGAGGCAGCCTTGCCAGTGGTCGCGTAGAGGGCGAACATCTCGGCCTCGTGCCCAGCCGGAATCTGCCGAGCCAGGAATGAGCGCGAGGCGGATTGCGCCGGGCCCACCGTGCAGCAGAGCAGCAGGCCAAGCACCCAGAACACGATGGGGCCAAAGCCGTGGAGCGCCACCACCAGAATACCGGACACCAAAAGCACTGAAAGCGAGCCGATGATCACGCGGCGCGGGCCAATAGCGTCGTCAAGACGCCCAGCAGCGAAGGTGGAGAGGCCGGCCACCAAGTTAGCGGCGATACCGAAGATCAGAACCTCCATCGGGCCGAAACCGAACGCCACGGCTGCGATAACGGCGCCGAAAGCGAACACGCCCGAAAGTCCGTCACGGTAAATCGCCGAGGAAATGAGGAACCAGAAGGTGGAACGCGAGGTATGGTAGAGCTTACGGACAGTACGGAACAATTGGCCATAGGCCGCGAAGAACCCCGGGAACTCCCGCCCGCCGCTTTGGCGCGCCTCGGGCACATTCTTGAAAATCGGCCAGGCGAACGCCAAGCCCCACACCACGCAACCGATGGCGATCCAGCGGAAAATCATGCCGTCCGGGGCGCCCAAGTCGAACACGAAACTCGCCGCCGCAATGAGCAGCAGGTTCGCCACGCCAGCGGTGTAACCCAGGCCCCAACCCAGGCCAGACACGCGCCCAATGCGGCTCGGCTCGGCCACGCCCACCAGCATGGCGTTGTAGTTGGTTTCGGCAATCGTGTTTAGCACACCGCCCACAGCTACCAGCGAGGCGCCCAGCCAGAAGAAACGCGGGTCGGCGGCCACAAAGAACAGTGAGGCCATCGCGGCCAGTTGCAGGGTGGTGGCCACCGCGAGCCAGGTTTTGCGTTTGCCTGAGGCGTCAGCCATTTGCCCGAGCACGGGCGCCACCAGCGCGATTGCGATACCCGCAATGGTGGTCATCAAGCCGAGCCCCGAGGTGAGGCGCGCCTGGGCGGCCTCCAAGCCCTGTTCGGCAACGATGGCCTGGTCCACGAATCGGTCAGAAACCAAGTACATGGCCGTGAACACGAACGTGAGGATCACTGTGTTGAATGGCTGCATGGCCCAGTCGTAGAACGCCCAGGACAAAACGCGACGGCGGTTGGTCTTGGTTAGCGCGCTCTGCGCCGCTTCGTTTTGGTCTGCGGCGGCGATTTGGGCTGGGGTGGGCACTTCTTGGCTCGTGGTCGGCTCAAGGGTGGCGACAGTGTGGTTGTTCACGAAATCAGTGTGCGCTATTGCTTTGGGGGTTTGCGAAAATGTGCCGTTTTGCGAATGTAGCTATGGCCTAAATTGAGAAAAAGCGTTAACGGTTGGTGAACTAGGGTGCGCGGCTGTTAGCTCTGGGATGGCTTGCTTACGGCAACGACTGGCCATATATCGGCTGGCTATGTAGCGGCTGGTCAGTTAGTGATGAGGTCTGGACGGCGTTGCGCGGTGAGAGCACCGGCTTGGGCGGCGCGCCAGGCGGCGATCTTGGCGTGATTCCCGCTGAGCAGGATTTCTGGCACCTCAAGGCCGCGCCACTGCGCAGGTTTGGTGAACACCGGATATTCGAGCAGACCCTCAGAATTGTGGGACTCCTCCACTAATGATTCCGGATTTCCGATAACCCCAGGGATAAGCCGCGTAATGGCCTCTATCATCACTAAAGCGGCCACCTCACCGCCATTTAGCACATAATCCCCAATAGAGTATTCTTGCACACTCACGTTACTTTGGGATTTATAATGATCGGCCACGCGCGAATCTATTCCCTCATATCTGCCACACGCGAATATCAGGTGCTCGCTTTGCGCTAATTGTTCGGCGGCGCGTTGGGTAAAAAGGTGGCCCGATGGGGTTGGGAAGATTAGCTGCGGCGGGCCTTGCGGGGCGTTAAGAACGGAATCGAGCGCGCTCCCCCAAACATCGGGTCGCATCACCATGCCCGCGCCACCGCCGTAGGGGGTGTCATCCACGGTTTTGTGCCGATCCGTGGCCCAATCCCGCAAATCGTGTACCCGAAAATCCAGCAGACCCTTACCCCACGCTTTCCCGATCAGCGAAAGATTAAGCGGGGAAAGGTAATCAGGAAATACGGAGATAATATCTATGCGCAACTATTATCCCTAATCAGGCTGGCCAGCGCGCTCGTGTTCGTGCGAGTTCACGTCCTCTGCGGATAAGGTGCCCCCAATCTCGCCCGGAAAACGGTGCTCCAAAGGCGGAGCGAACTCGGACGCCTCTTGCAGCGCCCTTTCGGCGGCCCGTTCGGAGTCTAGTTGCCCGTCATGTGCGGTTTTGGCCTGATAAGAGCGCGATTCATCGTCCGGGGGCGCAGTGGTGGTATCTTGCGCAGCCGTGTTATCCTCAGTAACCATTTCGTTATCCTATCTATCCCTTATCCGGGTGAGCCTGACACTTATCCCGCATATCCGGCAATATATCCGGCAATTTCGGCACTTATCCGGCAGGCTCAGAGACCTCCAAATTAGCGGCGTCGCTCGCCAACAAACCGCCGGGCGGTGTCAAAACAATCCTACCCCCATCGCGGTCAACTGTTGGGACAATCTGCGAAACAAAAGGAATCAGAGTGTCGGTGCCGTCCGGCTCCCGCAAAACCAGCAAATCCTGGGCCGCGCCGTGCTCAATCGCCACGATCTTGCCCACCTCAGTGCCGTCGGACAGCTCCGCCCGCATACCCACCAGTTCGTGCGTGTACCAGGCGTCGTCCTCGTCAGACTCGTCTTCCTCCACAATCAAGAGTGTCTCCCGCAGCGCCTCAGCCGCCGTCCTGTCGTGGGCCTGCGCGAACCGTACCACCCAACTGCCCTTGTTGTTCCGCGCCGATTCGACCGTGAGTGGGCCGCGATCCGGGTCCGTGGCGAACTCTTGGCCGGGCCGCAGGCGAGCCTCGGGCGAATCTGTGCGCACCTCCACCGTGACGTCGCCGGCCAAGCCGTGCGCGCGCCCGATCCGGGCCACCACTAGTTCCATGCTGCCACTATAGCCTTTCTCGGCTGCGGGCATTGGCAGGCGCGACCAATGGGTTTCGGCGGGTAATTACCGGAAAATAAGTTGCGGCAGGGCGGCGAGTATTAGCATGTGAAGCGGGTAAAAGAAATAGAAGAACCATTTTGCGATTCGGGATTTGCGGCCGGAATCCAAGGCCATCAGCGGAATAGAGAATAAGGCTAACGCTTGCAATGGCCAGAACAGTAGCACAAACAC
>JAITCS010000102.1 GCA_031282935.1 Cellulomonadaceae bacterium | reverse complement strand
CGGAACGGCTTTTGGGGGCGGTATCCTCAGCGGTGCCCGCCCACTCGGCTTGCCCGGTGGTGGTGGTGCCGCATCATGGGCGCCCGCAAGAGGGCGCTGATTACCAAATCAACCGCATTGTGGTTGGGCATGACGGCTCGTCCTCCGCCTCTTGGGCCCTAGATCACGCGCTGAATTACGCCGAAGCCTGGGATTCTGAGATCGTGGCACTGGCCGCCGTGCCGGTAAGCGCCTCGGGTGGGGTTGCCGCTTGGCTGCCCCAAGATGTTGACCACGAAAAAGTTCTTGAAGGCGTGAAGTCGTCCCTGGCGCAGCGCATGGAAAGAACCAAGTCCAAACACCCAAAGGTGAAGCTGCGCAGTGTTGTTTTGGACGGCGCCGGGGCTGACCTGCTGGTGGAGTTCTCGCGGGCTGCTGATCTGGTGGTGGTCGGCTCGCGCGGGCGCGGCGGGTTCCGGGGGCTGCTGATGGGTTCAACCTCGCAGGCCGTGTTGCACCACTCGGCGTGTCCGGTGCTGGTGGTTCCCAGGCGGTCGGTAGATTGACCGGCGCGGGCGGGCTTGGCTTGACCGGTTCGGCTGAGCTTAGTGGCGCGGCTGAGCTTGGTTGGAGTGTGCCGCCAGAACTTGGCGAGCTTCATAATTTCAACCAGTTGGAGGCCGACTACGCCGGTTGGCAATCGCGCGGGTTGAAACTGGATTTGCAACGCGGAAAGCCATCGCCTGCCCAGCTAGATTTGTCGGAAGAATTGTTAGCCGATCCGGGGATTGGGCATCACGTTTCCGCTGAAGGTTTCGACATTCGTAATTACGGTGGGCCTGACGGTTTGCTGGAATTACGTTCGATATTCGCTGAGTTGTTAAACATTCCGGTTGCGCAGTTTTTAGCTTTAGCAAACGGTTCCCTGCGTTTGATGCATGACACTGCAATGTTCGCGTTGCTATTTGGGGTGCCCGGTTCGCAGCGGCCTTGGATAGCGGATATTTACGATGGGAAGCCCGTAAAGTTCATTTGTCCCGTGCCCGGTTACGATAGACATTTTTCGATTTGTGCCGAATTGGGCATCGAGATGATTCCGGTTCCAATGCTGGACGATGGGCCAGATGTTTGTCTTATTGCCTCTTTAGTGGCCAAAGACTCGTCAATTAAGGGCATGTGGATTGTGCCCACTTATTCCAACCCCACCGGAGCCACGTTATCTGAGGAAAAAGCGCGCGCGCTGTTCTCAATGCCCACAGCCGCTCCTGATTTCCGTATATTTTGGGATGACGCTTACGGGATTCATCATTTGACCGATGATTGTGTGCCCGCCCGCCCGGTTTTGAGTTTCGCGGCTGAAGCCGGAAATCCGGATCGGGTTTTTGTCTTCACTTCCACCTCAAAGATTACTTTCGCGGGTTCTGGCGTGGCTTTCTTTGCCGCGTCCCCAACAAATCTGGCCTGGTTGCGCTCCCGGGTGGCAGTGCAATCCATCGGGCCGGACAAAGTGAACCAATACCGCCATGCTATGTATCTGAAATCCCCTGATAACGTGCGCGCCCTGATGGGCAAACATCGCGCTATCCTGTTGCCGAAGTTTGTGGCGCTGGACGCTGCCTTGCGGGCGGGGCTGCGGGGGTCGCACGGGTCGCCTGCGGTGGCTGGGTCGCCTACGGTGGCCCGCTGGAATATGCCGAAGGGTGGGTATTTCATTTCGCTGGATGTGCTGCCAGGTACGGCCAAGCGGGTGGTGGAACTGGCGGCGGGCGCTGGTTTGGCGCTCACACCTGCGGGTTCGGCTTTCCCGCACGAGCATGATCCTAACGATTCCAACATCCGCTTGGCCCCTTCGATGCTTGCGGTGGCCGACGTGGAATTGGCCGGTTCCATCTTGGCGTCGTGCATTTTGTTGGCCGCCGCCGAGACCGTACACCCGCACCCCTCCCCGGCTCCGGCGCCGACGAACCTGCCGTGCTCGTGCGTCGCCGGTCAATCCGCGCAAGGTGGGCCGCTTGGCCAGCATCCGCCATTAGCATAGTGTGATGGTTGGCCCGATAATCCAAACCCAATACGAGGATCTGCTGCGTGACGTGCTTGAGCATGGCACCTGGAAAGCGGATCGAACCGGCACTGGCACTAGGTCGGTGTTCGGTCGCCAAATCAGGTATGACCTGGCCCAGGGTTTCCCGCTTTTGACCACAAAGCGGGTGCATTTTAAGTCTATTGCCTATGAATTGTTGTGGTTTTTGCGCGGGGAATCCAATATAAAGTGGTTAACGGATAATGGCGTGACGATTTGGGATGAGTGGGCTGACAAAGATGGCGAACTCGGCCCGGTTTATGGGGTGCAATGGCGTTCTTGGCCCACTCCCGATGGCGCGCATATTGACCAAATTAGTTCAGTGATTGAACAAATAAAGAATAATCCCGATTCCAGGCGCCTGCTGGTTAGTGCTTGGAATGTAGGGGAATTGCATAACATGGCTTTACCGCCCTGCCATCTGCTATTTCAATTCTATGTCGCCGATGGGAAGCTGAGTTGTCTGCTGTACCAGCGCAGTTGCGATATGTTTTTGGGCGCGCCCTTCAATATCGCCTCTTATGCGCTGCTAACGCACATGGTGGCCGCGCAAACGGGCTTGGAAGTGGGTGATTTCGTGTGGACAGGGGGTGATTGCCACATTTACGATAACCACCTTGACCAGGTGAACCTGCAACTGAGCCGAGCGGCCTACCCGTTCCCCACCTTGGAGATCGCGCCGCGTGACTCCATCTTTGATTACACCTTCGAGGATTTCAAGATCGAGAACTACCAGCACCACC
Source organism: Cellulomonadaceae bacterium (assembly GCA_031282935.1). Lineage (GTDB taxonomy): Bacteria > Actinomycetota > Actinomycetes > Actinomycetales > Cellulomonadaceae > Xylanimonas. The sequence goes on along the minus strand of JAITCS010000102.1, from coordinate 5,058 downwards.
CTGGGATAAAGGCCCCCGTTGCCGTGTAGGCTTGCTTTGCGCGTTCTGCTTGGTGCTTGCTTGCTCGTTCTGCTCGTTCTGCTCGATTTGGGCGTGGGGAAGTTGCACCGTTGTAGTTTTATGATTGGATTAGGATTGACCAGACAGGAGCGTGGCATATGACAACCTTCTATGAGCTGTCATTAATTTGGGCTCAAGCGCGCGATTCGGTCGGTCGTGCCGTTATCGGCGCGGGGAACAAGATGCCTTGGAGCGTCCCAGAGGATTTGGCCCATTTCCGGCGCCTAACTATTGGGCATCCGGTTATCATGGGAAAGAACACTTGGTATTGCTTGTTCCAACGCCCCCTTGCCGGGCGGGTGAATATCGTCTTGTCGCGCGAAGGGTTATCAGGTGTGGGCGCGGAAAATGATTCCGTCTATGCGGTGAGTTCCCTGGCGGAAGCGTTTTCAGTTGCAGCCGATTCGCAGGGCAATGAAAGCGTCTGGGTAATCGGGGGCGGGGATGTTTATCGGCAGACGGTCGCGTATGCGTCCAAACTGGTGATTACGGAAATTGATTTGGTGGTGGCTGGCGATACTTTTGCTCCGGCATTTGACGCCGATAGTTGGCGTGAGTCGTCCGTTTCCCCTTGGCAGGTTTCCGAAAAAACTGGCACACGTTATCGTTATCGCAATTTTTCTCGGATAAGCGGATTTGCAACGGTTGAAAATTCGGCTCATGCCAATGGCCAAATAGAACTGGCGAACGCCAGCAGCGGTGCGTAAAACGCTAGCTGCGGTTCGTAATACGCTAACGGTGGTGCGTAAAAATAGTGATTGTCGTTACGGTGAAATAGGCGCCGTGGGGCGTAGGTTTAGGCCATGAGCAATCCAGGCGACGGGGCAGCAGCGACGGGGCAAAAGCAGGAGCAAGGCCAAGCAGCAGCACAAGGCCAAACACAAGCGCAGCCCCCAAGCGGCCCGCATATCCAGGTGACTAAAAGCGGCCCGTACCAAGTGACCGGCCATATCCCACTTGATGAGCAAATAATCCACCAAGTTCACCTGCACAATGAATTCATGCCCGGCAGGGAAATACCGCAAGCCGATGTTTATTCTTTGTGCCGATGCGGCGGTTCACACAATGCGCCTTTCTGCGATGGCACACACATGCGTAACCATTTCGAGGGCACAGAAACTGCCGATATGCGGCCTTTTGCGGATCGAATTGCCGATACAGCCGTGGGTCACACCATGACCCTTTTGGATGATGATAGGTGTGCTTACGTGCGTTTCTGCCACCGCGAACCTGGAGATGTCTGGCAATTAACCGAGAATGACAACAACCCCGAAAACCGCCATGAAGCCATTGTCGGGGTTTCGCAATGTGTGGCCGGGCGGCTGGTTGAGGTAGATAAGGATGGCAATCCCATCGAAAAACCGTATCAGCCCGAGATTGTTATTCTGCAAGATCAGCCAGAAAGCGTCAGTGGGCCTATTTGGGTTAAGGGCCCAATTCCGATGACATCTGCCGAGGGTAAGGAATACGAGGTTCGGAATCGGATGGCATTGTGCCGGTGTGGCCGCTCGGATGACAAGCCTTTCTGCGACGCCACGCATGTGCGCACTGAGTTTCGGGATTCCTCGGTGAAAGCCGAATACGAACAGCCCAGGGAGCGCCCGGTCGGTTTCGCCGCGAAGTCTGAGGCTGGGGCGGCCTAAAGTGGGGCGCGAGTACGATGGCGCGCAAGCAAACGGGTTTAGTTACGCCAAGGGATTTCGTTAATTCCTAATAGTAAGCTAAGGTTGAGAGTGCCGTAGAATCGGCCGCGGATTGAGAGCGCCCTGAGAACAGCTCAGGGCACCGCGCAGCTAAACCCTGGAGGGCCAATGCCGTTAGATAATGCTACCAAGCAGCGGATCATTGAAGAATATGGAACGCACCCTGGCGATACCGGCTCGCCGGAGGTGCAAATTGCCTTGCTGACGCAGCGGATCAAGGATTTGACCGCCCACATGCAAGAGCACAAGCACGATTATCACTCGCAGCGCGGCTTGTTGCTGTTGATCGGTCAACGCCGTCGTCTGAGTGGTTATTTGCAGCGAATTGATATCGAGCGTTACCGTCGCCTCATTGAGCGTCTTGGTTTGCGCCGATAACAGGATAAGCAAAAGCTGGAAAAGATTAGCGTTACAACAGGTAAAAAACAACGCTAGACGAAGAATTTGTGACGAAATCCCTCAATCGTAACGTGCGCTAGAAAGCGGATCGAAATGATTGAGGGATCGCGCACAGCGAGGATTTCTTGCCAAGAATGCCTTGGTAAGAGCGTAACGAAGAAAGGGGAACCCGTGGAGGGTCCCGAAATTTTACATTCTGAGGCCATATTGGATAATGGCCGGTTTGGTACTCGGACAGTCCGGTTTGAAACCGGGCGCTTAGCACGGCAGGCAGCGGGATCGGTTTCCGCTTATTTAGATGGCGAAACTATGTTGCTTTCAGCCACTACTGCCGGAAAAGATCCTAAGGATCAATTTGACTTCTTCCCGTTGACCATTGATGTCGAAGAACGCATGTATGCCGCAGGGAGAATCCCCGGCTCGTTCTTTAGGCGTGAAGGCCGCCCCACCACCGACGCCATTTTGGCAGCGCGGTTGATTGACCGGCCTTTGCGCCCTTTGTTTGTTAAGGGCTTGCGTAACGAAGTTCAGGTGGTTGTCACCGTTTTGGCAATTCACCCTGATGACGCTTATGACGTTTTGGCCATTAATGCGGCCTCCTTGAGCACCCAGATTTCTGGTTTGCCTTTTAGCGGCCCGGTTTCTGGGGTGCGCATGGCACTTATTGACGGACAATGGGTGGCGTTCCCGAAGTATTCGGACAAAGAGCGCGCGGTCTTTGAAATGGTTATAGCGGGGAGAATTGTCGAGGATGGCGATGTTGCTATCGCGATGATTGAGGCGGAAGCCACCGACGATGCTTGGCAGTTGATTCAGGGCGGGGCGCAGGCTCCTACCGAAGAGATTGTTGCCCAGGGCATTGAGGCGGCAAAGCCTTTCTTGCGCGAATTGTGTTTAGCGCAAGCTCGCCTAGCCGCCCAAGTGGATAAAGAAACGATTCAGTTCCCGGTCTTTGCCGATTATGGGCAAGACGCTTATGAGGCTGTAAAAGACGGTTTCACTGAGCAGGCTCGCCAGGCTTTGATGATTGGGCCAAAGCAGGAACGTGAAGAAGCTATCAGCGCACTCAAGGCTGAAATTCACGCGCAACTTGATGGCCAATTTGAGGGCCGTGAAGGTGAATTGTCTGCCGCATATCGTTCTTTGCAAAAAGCGTTAGTGCGAAATCGTGTTTTGACCGAGGGCGTTCGTATTGACGGGCGCGGGTTGCGCGATATCCGTACCCTTTCCGCTGAGGTCGAAGTTATTCCGCGCGTACACGGTTCGGCTTTGTTTGAGCGTGGCGAAACCCAAATTCTCGGGGTCACCACCTTGAACATGCTGCGCATGGAGCAACAGATTGATTCCCTCGGCCCAACCACCCGCAAGCGCTACATGCACAACTACAACTTCCCGCCGTATTCCACTGGCGAAACCGGCCGCGTGGGTTCCCCCAAGCGCCGCGAAATCGGCCACGGCGCCTTGGCAGAGCGAGCTTTGGTGCCCGTGCTGCCCAGCCGCGAGGAGTTCCCCTACGCGATCCGTCAGGTTTCTGAGGCCCTCGGCTCGAACGGCTCCACCTCGATGGGTTCCGTCTGCGCCTCCACGCTGTCCATGCTGAACGCTGGGGTGCCGCTCAAGGCGCCAGTTGCCGGCATCGCAATGGGTCTGATTTCCGATAACGTGGCCGGGGAAGCCAAATACGCGGCCCTTACCGACATTCTGGGCGCTGAAGACGCTTTCGGCGACATGGATTTCAAGGTCGCTGGCACTTCCGATTTCATCACCGCAATTCAGTTGGACACCAAACTTGACGGTATTCCGGCCAGCGTTTTGGCAGGCGCGCTAAACCAAGCCAGGGATGCCCGTTTGACTATTCTTGAGGTGCTCAATGAGGCCATTGAAACCCCGGACGAAATGTCACCGTACGCCCCGCGCGTAATTGCGGTTCAGGTTCCGGTGGACAAGATTGGTGAGGTTATCGGGCCAAAGGGCAAGATGATTAACCAAATCCAAGAGGAAACCGGCGCCGAGATTTCCATTGAGGACGACGGCACGGTCTATATCGGCGCCACCGACGGCCCGGCCGCTGAGGCTGCCCGCGCCATGATCAACGCGATTGCGAACCCGCAGGTCCCCACCGCAGGCGAGCGTTACGTCGGCACCGTGGTCAAGACCGCCCAATTCGGCGCCTTCGTGTCCCTTACCCCCGGTAAGGACGGCTTGCTGCACGTGTCGCAGATCAAGCGCCTGGTGGGCGGCAAGCGCGTGGACAACGTCGAGGATGTGCTCCAGGTGGGCCAGAAGGTGCAGGTTGAGATCGGCGAGGTTGACGATCGCGGCAAGGTTTCGTTGCTCGCGGTGGTTGACGGCGAGGTCGTCGCGGACGAGGGCGGCGCTGCCGCTGCTCCGAGCGGCCCGGCCCAGCCGAACCCGAAGACCGGCGAGCGCTACACGGGAACGGTCGCAAACACCACCTCGTTTGGCGCTTTCGTCACGCTGACCCCGGAAAAGGACGGCCTGCTGCACATTTCGCAGATCCGCAAGTTAGTGGGCGGCAAGCGCATTGACGCCGTTTCGGACGTGCTCAATGTGGGCGACAGCGTTGAGGTTGAGATCGGCGAGATTGACGGGCGCGGTAAGATTGCGCTGCTCGCGGTGTTGCCCCCCGAGGCCGAGGCCGCCAGTGAGGCTGCCACCGAGAAGCCTGCGGGCCGACCTGCCGTGTTCGTGGTTTCCGATGATGTCACCGGCGCCGACGACGACGGTATTCACCTCGCCGATAACGAAGCGTAGAAAGCGAACCATATTTACATGGCTTGGGCATTACCTTTAGTTGCCGCTGGTGAGCAAGGCGCTGAGTTAGTTGCTGGGCAAGACGGCACCACGATTCGTCGGTCCGTCTTGCCGGGCGGCG
>JAITCS010000098.1 GCA_031282935.1 Cellulomonadaceae bacterium | reverse complement strand
AATTGAAGAAGAGGTCATTCTGAGCGAGGCCGAAGCCGATGATGAGAGCCAGGCGCAAGACGAACAATAAGCTGGCGCGAAATTGTGCAAAAATGCGGTGTTTTAGTGGTTTGTGTCCGTGGTCGTTGCTAGGGTGTACTTAGTGGTCAAGAACCAGCGCAATCCAGAGCGCCGCCCAGCAGCCAGAGCCACCCATTCGCCCGGTTGGGTGATAGGGCGGCTCGCGGGTGCGCCCATCGTGCTGACGCCGTCGTGGTTGCTTACGGCAGCTATTTTGACCGCCATTTTCACGCCGAACATCTCTCGCTCGGCGCCGCACTTGCCCGGCGTGGCGGTGTCGGCCGTGGCGTTTTCTTTCGCACTGATTTTGGCTATTTCCGTTTTCCTCCACGAGGTGGCCCACGCTTTGGTGGCCACGCGGCAAGGCCAAACGGTAACGGAATTGGCGGTGACGCTCTGGGGCGGGCACACCGCTTTTTCCAATCGCGCCCGAAAACCTGGCCAGGCGGCCTTGGTGGCCATAGTAGGCCCGCTCACCAACTTGTTACTGGCCGGCTTATTCTACTTAGGTTTGCAGATATTTCCCCCGGGCTCCATCCCGGCACTGCTGTGCTACGCCGCATTTTTCTCGAATACCTTTGTCGGGCTATTCAACCTTTTGCCCGGGCTGCCTTTGGATGGGGGACAGATTCTCGAAGCCGCCGTCTGGCGTTTGAGCGGTTGGCGCACGCGCGGCACCATAGTCGCAGGTTGGGTTGGCCGGGTGGTCGCAATCGGGGTGGCCTTGTGGTACTTGGTGTTCCCGCTGCTGCGCGGCCAAACGCCCAACCTCACCTCGGCCCTGTGGATGCTAATGATCGCCATGTTCCTGTGGCAAGGCGCTGGTCAGGCCATTGTCCAGGCCGGTCGCCGCGAGCAACTGATCGGCCTAACCGCGCGCACGCTCGCAATGCGCACCACCGCGCTCGCCCCTGACGCCACCATAGCGGACGCTCGGGCCGCCGCCGCGCAAGCCGCCACCGGCGCGGCAGACTTTTCCGCCGAAGGCGCCGGGGGGCCAGCGCGCACGGTATTGGCAGTGGTCAACTCCCACAAGGAGCCGGTCGGCTGGATCGAGCCCGAGGCCCTAATGCGGGTGCCGGAGGTGGCCGTGGCCCGCACTCCAGTTTCCGCAGTTTTAGTTCCGTTCCAAGAGGGGTCAAGCGTGCCCATTTCCTTGAGCGGATTGGCGCTGCTGCAACACGTGGACGCCACCAGCGGGGGCGCTCGGGTGGTGCCGGTGGTGGATTCGGCGGGGCAACTCGCTGGAGTGCTGGACATTCACGAAATCGCGGCAACCGTAGTGGCACAAAGGCAGGGCAAATGACAGCGGACAGCACGGAAACCGGGCGGTTGGCGGGCAGTATTCCGCCCGCCCGCCTGTCGAAACCAGAGGTTGAGTCAGCCCGGCGGTTGAGCCTGTCGAAACCAGAGGATGCGGACACCGGGGGGTTTAGTCCGTCGAAACCAGAGGTTGAGTCAGCCCGGCGGTTGAGCCTGTCGAAACCAGAGGGCGGCGTGCGGCGCGGCCCATTTCGAGTGGGCGATAGGGTACAACTGACTGACTCGCGCGGTCGGATGAACACCATAACCTTGCAGGCCAAGGGCAGTTTCCATTCCCATAAAGGGCGATTCGACCATGAGCAGTTGCTGGGGCAACCCGAGGGAATCGTAATCACAAACACTGAGGGTGTGGAATACCTGGCTTTGCGGCCTTTACTTTCAGATTATGTGCTTTCGATGCCGCGCGGCGCGCAGGTGATCTACCCGAAAGACGCTGGCCAAATTGTCGCGATGGCAGATATTTTCCCGGGGGCACGCGTTATTGAGGCTGGGGTCGGCTCGGGCGGGCTGACTTTGGCATTGCTGCGGGCCATCGGCGAAAGCGGTGAATTGCACTCCATTGAGATTCGCCCCGAATTCGCCGAAGTCGCTCGCGGGAATGTCCGCACGTTCTTTGGCGAAACCCCGGACACTTGGCGCGTCCACCTCGGCGCCTTTGCTGATGTGGCTAATAAAGACTTTGAGCCGAGTTCCGTGGACAGAGTGGTGCTGGACATGTTGGCGCCCTGGGAGAACCTGGCCGCCGCCGCCCGGGTGCTCACGCCCGGTGGGGTTTTTTGTGCCTACGTGGCAACCACCACCCAGCTTTCGCGGCTCGCCGAGGATTTGCGGGTGTCCCAGTGCTTCACCGAACCAGTGGCTTTTGAGACGATGGTGCGCACCTGGCACTTGGAGGGGCTGGCCGTGCGCCCCGACCATCGGATGATTGGGCACACCGGGTTCCTGCTGATCGCTCGGCGCATGGCGGTAGGGGTAAAGCCACCGCTGCGGAGACGGCGGCCTGCGAAGGGCGCCTATCCAGTTGCAGCGGACGCGGTTGCAGCGGAAGCAGTTGCAGCGGAAGCGGGCGAAGCCGCTGGCCCCGGTGTTGCGGGTGAACCAGGAGCGGCATCGGGAACATTTTCGATTGCAGCCTCCCCGATCTCCGCCGACCTATTCAGCGCAGAGTTCACGGAGGATGCGATGGAGGTTCGTCCGGTCGCGGAGCGCAAATTGCGAAGGGTGCTGCGGGAACTTGGAGGCAGTGATGAATCCTGAGATGATGCAGGCGGCGGGGAACGGATTTGCGGATCAAGTTCCGCACGCCACCACGATTTTGGCAATCATTTATGACCAAGGTGTGTTAATCGCGGGGGACCGGCGAGCCACTGTCGGCCTGCGCATTGCGCATCGGGAAATGGAAAAAATATTCCCAGCGGACGCGTACTCAGCGCTCGGGATATCCGGCTCGGCGGGAATGGGAACTGAAGCGGCTCGGCTATTTCAACTCGAACTAGAGCACTATGAAAAAATCGAAGGCTCGCTGCTTTCTTTGGATGGTAAAGCAAACAGGTTAGCCGCTTTGTTGAAATCTAATATCGGAATGGCTATGCGCGGTTTCGTTGTCATCCCGATGTTTGTGGGCTTTGATCTTGATCGCGGCATTGGGCGGATATTCTCTTACGACGCCGTTGGCGGTCGTTATGAAGAGCACGGTTATCATCAAACCGGCTCGGGCGGCGTCCACGCCAAAGGGTCACTCAAGAAATTGTGGCGGCCAAATCTGACAAAGCAAAAAGCAGTGGAAATAGCGGTAGAAGCTTTATTCGATGCTGCCGATGATGATGCTGGAACAGGCGGCCCGGATCAAATGCGCAACGTTTATCCCGTGGTGGCCACCATTGACAAGGACGGTTATGTGCGAGTGCCGGAAGCGGATTTAGCGCAAATCACCGCCCAAATCGTTACTGAGCGCACAGAATTTGAAGAGCTAGCGCGCACGAGCCGAGGCTACAACGGGCTGGAACTGACCAGCCCAGCGCCAATCGTCACTGAGCAGGGGAACTAAAATGAATATGCCAGTTTATGTTTCCCCAGAACAGTTGATGAAGGATCGCGCTGATTTCGCGCGGAAAGGGGTTGCGCGCGGTCGCCCAGTTATCGTAATGCAATATGATAACGGTATTCTATTTGTCACTGAGAACGTTTCGAGGTCGTTGCATAAAATCGCTGAAATATATGACCGAATCGGGTTCGCCGCAGTTGGCAAGTACAATGAGTTTGAAAAGCTGCGCGTGACCGGGGTTCGTTATGCCGACATGCGAGGTTATGCGTATGACAGAAGCGATGTGGCTGCGCGCGGGCTTGCGAACGCCTACGCCCAAATGCTGGGCTCAAGTTTCACCACCGACCCGAAACCCATGGAAGTCGAAATCGTGGTTGCCGAAGTGGGCGCTACCCCGGACGAGGATCAGATTTATCGGCTCTCATATGACGGTTCGGTGGCTGACGAACCCGGATTTGTAGTGATGGGGGCGAACGCCGAATTTCTGCGCGACCATCTGAGTAACTCGTTTGACCCGGCTGCGACCCTCGACAATGCGCTGATTACCGCGATCGAAACCTTGCGGATTGGCGCCCCCGAATCTCATGCCACCGGTTCCCATGCCACCGAACCGCACACCCCTGCGGCGCAGGGGAAATCAACCGGCACCCAACAGGAAGCGGACACCCACGAAATCCTGCCCCGAAACCTGGAAATCGCGGTGCTGGAGCGCGACCGGGTGCGGCGAAAGTTCCGGCGCCTCGTCGGCGCGGCGTTACCCAGTGTGGTCACCGATGCGTTGAGCGGTCACCATGGCGCCCCCGAACCGGATAATGCCCCCGAGGTCGCAGTAAGCAGCGCCGAGCCCGGCCCCGACCAGCCAGCAGCCGAAGGTAATGTTGAGGCTGATAGCGGTTCGCCGTGAACGCGCGCGCGCAAAGCCCCCGCCCTTTTGGATTGCACGGAGGCAAATTTCGACAATCGCTGCAACTAATGGGCCGAGGCATGGCCGAGTTCCCGCGAATATACATTTTGGCGGTCGGAGCTTCGGCCATATTCGGGGCCGCAACAGTGGCGGTGTCCAGGGCAGTCGGCTGGGCTACTGACAACGTGGTGGTGCCTGCCATAGCGGGCGACCTCGGCACGCAAGTCGGGGCGCGCATAGGGCAGGGTGCCGCCCTCATCATCGCCTGCGCCCTCACCCTGGCGTTTGGGATTTGGGGTCGGCGCGTCTGGGCTGGTTGGGGGGTGGTTGATTTGATGGCCAGCCACCGGCGCCGCCTGGCCGAGGCGTACATCAGGCTGCCGGTTTCCTGGCACCGTAGCCACCCCACTGGCACCCTACTTGCCCACGCCGCCACCGATGTGGAATCGGCTGTCCAAGTGTTCAATGCGCTGCCATTCGCGCTCGGGGTGGTGGTAATGTTCGCAGTGGCGGCCGTGTCCTTGCTGCTCACCGACCCGTGGCTGGCCTTAGCTGCCTTCGTCATGCTGCCAATAATGATCGGCGCTAACGCTATATTTTCGCGTCGCATGTCCCCAGCCGTCACTAACGCGCAAGAAGCGCGCGCAGAACTTGCCGACGTCGCGCACGAATCTTTCGACGCAGCGCTGCTGGTCAAATCCATGGGTGTGGCAGACCTTGAAGAGGCTAAGTTCGCGGGAGTTTCACTGTCGCTGCAAAAGAAAGCGATCAAGGTAGGGCAAATCAAAGCTCTCTTTGACCCCGTAATTGACTTTCTGCCCAGCATTGCAACCCTATTGGTGCTGCTGGTGGGGGTGTGGCGCGCCACGCTGGGCGACATTCAGGTGGGGGAGGTGGTTTCGGCGGCGTACCTAATGATGCTGCTTTCGGTGCCCGTGCGGTCATTCGGCTGGGTGCTCACCGGGCTGCCGCAAGGGTTGGTGGGGCGCGGTCGGCTCGCAGAGGTGATAGATGACCCGGACGAGATTCCGCACGGTAGGCAAGAATTGCCGCGAAATGGGCCCGGAATCGCGGTCACTTTATCCGATGTCAGTTTCACAATTTCCGATTTACCTATTCTCTGCGAAATCAGTGCCGCCATTCCCCCCGGCCAAATCACCGCCATTGTGGGGCCGACGGGTTGCGGCAAGACAACCCTCGCCTCGCTGCTGACCCGAATGTTCGACCCCACCAGCGGCAGGATTCTGTTTGACGGGGTGGATTTGCGCGACCTGGCCCGGTTGCCGCAGGTTGGGTACGCCAGCCAGCAGCCTTTCATTTTCGAGGACACCGTGCGTGGGAACGTCACCCTGGTTGACTCCGGCGATCCGAACTCTGCCCAAGACGAGGACGACGAACGGGTGTGGGCGGCGTTGCGCGCGGCCCGAGTGGACGACGTGGTGGCCGCGCTCTCCGGCGGGTTGGAGGCTAAATTGGGGGAGCGAGGCGCGAACTTGTCAGGCGGACAACGCCAACGCATTGCGATTGCGCGAGCGCTTTATCGCCAGCCAAGATTATTGGTTTTGGATGACGCCACTTCGGCAGTGGACCCAAAAACAGAGGCAGAAATTATCGAGGGATTAGCGGCCTCAAAGACTACGGTAATTATTGTGGCTTATCGCATGAGTTCAATTACCGCATCGGATTGGGTTTTGTATTTGGAAAACGGTAACCTTATGGCCCAAGGTACTCCAGCCGATTTGCTGGCAAATGATCCTGGTTTCCACGCCATTGCCACCGCTTATGAAACTGAAGCCAAGCGTAGGTTATCGGCGCGCTCAGGGCGGGGCAGATAACTTATGTCCACAATAGCCAGCGCGAGCCAATTAGGCACAGTAGCCACCGTGCGCAGGGGCTTTCAAATTAGCCCCGAGATTAGCCGTGGTTTGTGGGTAACATTGCTGTTAGCCATTGGAGCTTCGGTGGGGCGCACCGTTGTTCCCATTACGGTGCAACAGATAATTGACGATGGTATTTTAGGGGCAGGCGGCCCCGATTTTGGGGTTGCTTTACGGCAGGCTGGCGTGGCATTAGCAGTGTTACTTGGGGCTGCAATCTGTAGTTCGGCAATGAACTTTAGGCTGATTGCGCGCACTGAGGCTGGTTTGGCCACGCTGCGGATTCGAGCTTTTCGCCATATTCATGAATTATCGGTATTAACCCAAAACACCGAAAGTCGAGGCGCATTAGTTTCCCGCGTCACCTCTGACGTGGATACCATATCCCAATTCATGCAATGGGGCGGCATTATGTTAGTGGTGTCGGCGTTGCAGTTGTTGGTTTCTTCGATATTGATGCTCACATTTTCGGTGCGGCTCACCCTCGTGGTCTGGGCCTGTTTCATTCCGCTATTTCTGATATTCAGGCTGACTTCTCCGCGCGTGCGCGCCGCATATCTTACAGTGCGGCAGCAAACCGGGTTACTGTTGGGCGCAATTTCCGAAACGGTAGTGGGCGCCGAAACTGTGCGGGCATATGGGGTGGGGGCCCGCGCGTTGCGCCGAATAGACCGGGCGATTGAACACTCGCGGCAATCCCAAGGCCGCGCGCAAATGCTGGTGGCCTCCACTTTCACAGCCGGTAATCTGTGCTCAAACCTGACTTTGGCGGCCGTGGTTGTAGTTGGCACCCGAATCGGCATGGCGGGCGGGATGTCCGCTGGTCAAGTGGTGGCTTTCTTGTTCTTGGTGCAATTATTTACCGGCCCAGTGCAGTTAGCCACGGAAATCCTAAATGAACTGCAAAGCGCCTTAGCGGGGTGGCGGCGGGTTATCGCAATCGTGGAAACCCCAATAGATATTGGCGAACCTGCCAAACCGACTAATTGGCCAGCGGCAGGTAAAGGCGAAATCTATTTCGACCAAGTCTGGTATGCCTACCCGCAAGCAGACCCAGAACTCACCAAAGATGAGGAACACCCAGACGGAGTAGAAGCCGTTGTAGTGGAGGAACACCCGAATACCGCCACAAAAGACGGCGTAAAAAACGGGGCAAACGACGTTCGTTATGCTTTAGCGGACGTAAATCTGCTCTTGCCAGCGCGAAAACGAATCGCTATCGTGGGGCAAACCGGAGGCGGAAAAACCACTTTAGCGAAATTGGCTTGCCGTCTGCTTGACCCAACCGAGGGTAGGGTGCTGCTAGATGGTATTGACCTCAAGGATTTGAGTCTAAAGGAGTTACGCGAACACATTATTTTAGTGCCGCAAGAAGGGTTCTTGTTTGAGGGCACTATTGCAGACAACGTCAAATACGGGGCCAGAAGTAAGCTATCAAATAGTGAAGTGGAAACCATTTTTGTCAATTTAGGTTTAGGTGATTGGATCGCGGAATTACCAAATGGCATGGAAACAGACGTAGGCCAGCGCGGGGACTCCTTGAGTGCCGGGGAGCGGCAACTGGTCGCGCTCGCCCGAGCGGCAGCCGCCGAACCGGAACTCTTGGTGCTCGATGAGGCCACGAGCGCGGTGGACCCAGCCACCGAAGTGCGCATCGGGCGAGCGATAGAAGCGCTCACGGCTGGGCGTACCACCATCACCATT
>JAITCS010000089.1 GCA_031282935.1 Cellulomonadaceae bacterium | reverse complement strand
CGGCTGGTATCCGAGCAAATGTGACTGCAAAATCAGCGAGTTCATCCAGGCACCTTTGCGCTTAGTTTCCCGCGCATAGGGATCGTACAATACTAAACCAAGCCCCTCATTCGGCGCCGCTATTTCCCCATCAAACACCTCATAAACCGTGACATCATCGTGATACCCTTTAAGGTCAGGGCGCGGCACAAAGTTTAGCCCAAACAGCTTGTTCGCCGCAAAGAATATGCCATTATGCAGAACACTGTTCAACTCAAAATAAGGCTTTACCGCCTCTGGGTCGAAATCGAACTCATTTTTGCGCACTTGGTTAGCGTAGTAAGCCCAATCGTAGGGCTGCAATTCTTTTTCTTCCGGAAAATCTTCTTGCAGCATTTTTGTGAGCCGTTCCGCCTCTTTTTGGGCGCTTTGGATAGCTGGGATGCTGAATTGCTTTAGCAGCGCGTCAATCCCCGCCGTCGAGCCGATAACGGTGTTATCTGCCACCAATGCGGCATGATTGTCAAAGCCCAGCAGGTTGGCCCGCTCGGCTCGCAGTTTGGCGAGGGCCAAGAGGGTTTCTCGGGTGTCGCCTTGGTTTGGCGCTGCCCCGTTAGCCCCGGTTGTTTCACGTGAAACACCCTCCCCCGTGCCGCGCGCCTCCGAAGTAGCCTGAATCCGACGCCGCAACTCCCGGTTCTCCAAAGAGGCCAAAATGGCCTGCTGGGTAGGCAACTCTAACTCGATCAGCCAGCCGGTAACCCCGCGCCGCTGCGCCGCCGCCGCGAGTGTCGCCGTGGCTTCGTCCGACAAGCCCGCCAGCTCAGCCTCGTCCGTAACCAACACCGCCGCCTCGTTCGTGGCCGCCAACAGTTGCCGACCGAACTTCGCCTCCAGCGAGGCTAACTGCTGATCCAATTCGTGCAAACGCTCCTGCTCAGCCGCCGTCAGCGATGCCCCCGCCCGCCGCATGTCGGAGAGACGCTGCTCAAGCAAGTACCGGGCATCGGGCGGCAAATCCTCTTGCTGGGAAAGTGCGAACAAGCGCTTATACAGCCCGCGATTGGTCACCAGCTCGGAGCGGAAAGCAGCCACCTGCGGCGCGATCCGCTCATTCACAGCCTCAACCGCCTTGGTGCCATCCGACCAAATAAGGTTGTGGAAAACCCCCCAAGCTCGAATACCTAACTGCCCAGCCGCCTCCAAAGCGCTCAAAGTGTTGGCAAGCGTGGGTGGCTCTGGGTTGGCGACAATCGCCGCGATCTCGGCCCGCGTCTGCGCGATCCCGGCCATGATCGCGGCCTCGTAATCCGCTGCCTCCAGCCCGGCAAAATCGGGCAACCCGTAAGGCAGCCCCGAATCCATCAGCAACTGAGCGGCGCGCGCCGCCCTCTGGTCATCCATTTGCGTGTCCAAAACCGTCACCCCTTCTGCTTTTCTTACATTATGAGGCTAAGGCGGTAAAGAATTCTTGATTTCCGGTGGTGTTGGCAATCGCGCTGCGGCACGCGGTACTTTCGGGTTTCCGTTCTGCCGAGGCCCGGTTATGGTTGAATTGGGGCATGACGATATTCGCGGTGGTGTATTCGTACCGGAATGAGCCTGCGGAATTGGCCGCCATCCGGCCTCGGCACCGTGATTTCCTGTCGGGCTTGCAGGCCCAGGGGCATGTGCTGCTTTCCGGGCCTTTAGCGCCATCCGATGGCGAACCCGGCGGTGGCGGTTTGATAATCATGCGTGCACCGACCGAGAGTGTTGTCGCGGCGCTGCTAGATGATGACCCGTTCCAGGTTCACGGCCTCATTGCCGCGCGCAGGATTGCAAGATGGCAGCCGGTAATTGGCGAAATGGGGCTGCTGAGCCGCCTTAACCCGCCCGAGGCCGGGTAGGGGTTGTGATGGTGAGCGCGAACATTCTACCCCCGGCACAGATGGCGTCACCCCCGGCCCGGACGGCTTTAGTCACGGGTGCCTCGCGCGGGATTGGCCGCGAAATCGGCGTGGCATTGGCCCAAGCGGGCCTGAAAGTCGCTTTATTTGCCACGAATACCCACGCTATTGAACAGTTGGCAAGTGAACTTCGCAAAGACACTTGCGTCGCAGAGAATGTAATCGCTATTCCTTGCGATGTTGCAAACCCAGTTGAGGTAACTAAAGCAACTAGTAAAGCGTTAGCCGCTTTTGGTCATATTGATTTATTGGTAAATGCAGCCGGAGTTTTGGATGATGAAGTTCCCGCTTGGGAGGCTAATGCGCAACAATGGTGGCACACTTTCGAGGTAAATGTGCGCGGGCCTTTCTTGTTAGCGCAGGCGCTAGTTCCCCAAATGATAGCGCGCGGGGGCGGGCGGATAATTGATTTATCTAGCGGAGCGGCCACGCGGCCAATGGTAGAAGCCAGCGCTTATAATGCCTCGAAAACTGCTTTATTGCGGTTTGGGGAACATTTAGCCGTGGCGGGCGCCGAATATGGTTTGCGAGTGTTTGAATTAGCGCCAGGCGTGGTAAAAACCGATATGACCGCCGATACTAAAATGCATTTAGGGCGCACTCAATGGACGCCGGTTTCTAGAACTACTGATATGGTTTTGGCTATCGCGCGCGGCGAGGTGGATCAGTGTTCCGGCTGGTATCTGCGCGTCACCGACGACACCCCAGAATCCCTGCAAACCCTCGCCGCCCAGCGCACCATCACCGGCCCGAACAGCAGCGCCCGCAAACTTCGAATAATGCCCGCGCCCAAAAACGATCCATTAACCGGGTAAATGTTTTTTAGGCCACTGGTAACGCCCACAGCGGTGCTCAGGAGCGCGGTGCAACCGCGCAAGTGCAATCTGTGATTTCTGTGAAGGTGGTTTCGACAGGCTCAACCACCGGAGGCTGCTCAACCACCGGGCGCTCTAGGCTTTACTTGTTTCGGGAACATTTAGCGCCGGAACCATATAGGTTCCCCACCGGTCCCCCACCTCATTACAAATAATCCATCCGTTAGCGAGTCTGAATAATATCCCAGCTTGTGTTCCAAACCAAATAAGGTGGCATTTGGGCTCACCGTCACACTCTTGTAAACAAGACCCAGGTCGTAAGACCTATCAACATTTGTCACATACTCGAGCCGTATGTTCGATTCGCCATAGTAGGGACCAAATGAACGAGAATCACTTCCTTTGTTTGTGATATTATAGTACATCTTGTCACCTTCCATGGAAGTTATTTTAATCTCCCAATTATAAAAGGTCGTGGTAGTACCAAACAGCGGGTAGGGATTCCCTCGACTACCCTTAATAGGGACGGCAGGGGATATCTTGCTCGTGGATTCAGATACGATTGCTTTAGTTGAGTAATCAGCTTTCGATGCTGTTACTCGCACCGAAATGCTCTTGCCCTGATCCGCAGAAACAAGCTTGTAGGTCTTTGCAGTTGCTCCGTTGATAGCATTTCCATTCCGCACCCACTGGTATTTGTAGTGCGCACCTGAACTTGAGTTAGGGACAAGGCCAGAGACTATCGCTGTTAGCGTTTTGCCAACTTGCTTTGTCCCCTCGATTTTCGCTTGTCCACCTTTGAAGTTCTTCTCAGAAGGAAACATTCTTGCAGCAAAAGAGGAGGATACATTTCCCGATTCTTTCAGAAGCGGTGTAGCCGCTGCGGAAGATATACCGCCAGCCCCAATCGCCAACGCCAATGCGGTTCCAGCGACAGCCTTGCAAGCATTACTTAGGCAATTCGTATTACATTTGTGTGACATGGTGACGCCTTTCCGCAAATCAATTCACGAAACGAACTCTTTGGTGTTCGCTTTCGATTCCATGTTTGCATATACTGGCACTGGCACTGGCACTGGCACTGGCACTGGCACTGGCACTGGCATGTCTGCACTTGGACGCATAATGTTTAGCCTATAGGCGTCAGCTGTAACCGCGTAATTCATCGCACCGAAAAGCAGTATGATCGCACGCTTGCAAGAGTGGTTTCGACAGGCTCAACCACCGGGGCGGGTGGCTGGTTTCGGTGGGGCGGTTTCAATAGGCAGCGGGGTTTCGGTGACCGACGCAGCCAGAGAGTAGAGTCCGCTCGTGGATTCTACCGAAGCCAGGAGGGAATAGGGAGCGCAGCGACCGCCACAGGCGAGCGCGCGATTTTCCGCGCGTCAACCACCAGGCCGCAGGTGGGGTGGTTTTGATGGGTGGGGTGGTTTCGACAGGCTCAACCACCGGACTCGCGCTATCTGTTTGAGGAGCGCTTTATGAAAGCGGCGATATCGTCCAACTGCTTTATCCGCGAGGGTTGGTGCAAATACATCATGTGCCCAGCCGGATAGGTGATGGTTTCAATCCTATCTCGGTCCTCATACGGAATAGCGAGGTGATTCAGGGAATACTCCACTGCCTCTTTGGGCACTCCGGCGTCATATCGCCCAAGGGCCACATGCAATTGCAGGAACGGGTTTTTAATCATGGCGCTGGTGAGCCTATCGGCTACATCAACCGCTTTGCCTTCAAATTCCTTATATGACCAGGGCCGCACTTTATCGGTTGAGGTTTCATAAGGCGCCTCGTGGTGATAGTCGAGTTCACTATTGACATAATGATTCCAAGCGGCCGTAAAAGCGCCTTCCGTTGCGGTGTTGAACGGGTCAGGAGTCATATACTCGTGCGTGTAATGGTTTGAGGGCCCAGTGAAACGCGCATCGAGGCGCCCCACCACTTTCCGTTGGTCGCGCAACAATTCGGCCAAGAATCGCATGTGGGAAACCCGCAAATTGGCTTGGTCAATGTATTCTGGCCTTATCGCTATTATCGAGGACAACTTTGCGATAGCCGCCGCGCGCTCTTCCGGGGTAATGTTGTGCCCCTTGGCAAGCAGATTCCGGTATTCATCCACGTAAGCGTCAGCATCGGCAACTGCCTGCTCCAATGTTTTATCTGGCAGTTTCCCATGATAATGAGCTACCGCAGCTTGGGCTGGTAAATTCAACGGATATGGCAAATCGGAATGTTCGGAATGGAAAAATGTTTCCGTGTTCAGTGCTGGGGCAATCATAATTACCCCGTTAAAGTTCATGCCGAAACGGTTTTGCAGATAATCAACCAGACCTCCCCCGCGCGTGCCACCATAGGACTCGCCGAGAATGTATTTCGGACTCATCCAGCGGCCATTTCGGGTGGTCCACAAGCGAATTACTTCAGCCACCAATTCGATATCGCCTTGGAAACCGTGGTAAGGCTTGGCGCTTTCGCCCTCAACGGCCCGCGAATAGCCGGTGGAAATCGGGTCAATGAATACCAAATCGGCAACGCGCAACAAGGTTTCGGGATTATCGAGCAGCCCATAAGGCGGCGGAGTCAAAGCCCCCACATCGCCGCTATCCACCCGGCGCGGCCCCAGCAAACCCAAATGCAACCAAACCGATGACGACCCCGGCCCGCCATTGAACGCGAACACCACGGGACGCTTGGTCACGTCAATGGTTTCACCGGGCTTGGGGTCGAGGGTGTATGAGGTGATCGAAAGTTCGGCCTTGGGCTTGCGGCCCTGAAACTTGTCGTCCTCGGTGACTTCCTCGTGCAGCACAATGCGACCGATGGTGGCAGTGTACGCCAGGGCGCCATCCACGGAGTTGAGCACATGCTGAGTGGTCGAGAAATCGTCCTGCGGCTCCGGGTGCTCCACCTTATCTGCCTGCGCCGATACAGCGGGGTCTTTATCGTCAAGCCGGGAAGCGCCATCAGCCTTGCCACTTGCCTTGGACTTACCGTAAGAAATAACCGCACTCATAAGCTATACATACCCCATCTGCGCCTAGCCGTCCATAGACCAGCGCCAACCGATCCGAAAATCCACACCGTAAAGCGTTCCTCAGCTCAACGGAGCAGAATCGAGTGAGGTGACATGAGGTATAGTTAGAACATGGATGAAACGCCATACTATGTGCTCACAGATAGCAGCACACCCGAAAGCAGGAGGGCTGCTTGGGGTATAGCCTCTGGTCTGCAGAAGATTGACGGGATAGAGCCATCCGAGCTCGCCAATGTAGCGATGGAGAAATACATTCATGGCGAAATATCACACCAAGATGTTACAGAATACGTTGCCAGGGAATATCAGAAACACCCCAGCGCCAATCTTAAGTCCCGTGAAGCTGATGAAACCTCCATTAGAATCGCTAAAATTATTTCTGAACCAGGTTTCACTTTATCTACCGCATCTTTTATGGCTTTACATGGTCGGATTTTTGATGGCTTGATGGATGATCGACGCTTTGAAGGTGGGTTGCGTACCTTTGATATTGCCAAGAGCGAGCCGGTATTGGAAGGGGCTTCGGTCAATTATACTCCGGCCTCCGAATTACGAAGAACCTTGAATTGGGAGTTTGAGGAAGAACGTTTAGCTCGTTTTACGCCGCAAAATAACGAAGATGCGGTAAGTCATGTCTTGCAATTTGCCTCAAAACTTTGGCAAATTCACCCTTTCGTTGAAGGAAACACGCGCACCACTGCGACTTACGCTGTGAAATATCTCCGCTACCTTGGCGTACCAATCGGCAATGAACCATTTGAGCAACACTCACAATATTTCCGTGATGCGCTGGCCCTGAATAATGCCTCTTTTCAAAAACAAGATAGCAAGCCCCTCACTGATTTCGGAACGAAAATCCTCAACCCGACACAGGAACTAGTTGACCTGCGGCAGAAATACCCGCAATAAAAAGTCGTTGCTAAACGGCGGCGCGGATGGTTAGATTTTGCAGGGCGACGTTGGGGTAGGCTGAGGCTGGGAGGTGGTTGTCCAGACGCCAGCCGGGGAAAGCGACCGGGATGGGGCGAACCTCTTGCAGGGCGTGGTGCTGGACGGCGCGGCCATTGGCGCTGCGGTAATTCGCCAGTTGTTCGATGAGCGCGTGCAAATCGGCGGGGGTGTGAACGGTGGGGTCAACGGTGGTGCGCACCTCGTGGGGCACCCCGGAGGCGACCACGGCTTCCAGGGAACGCCAGGCAGCTTTGCCAGAGACGGGCACGCCCGTCACGGCAGTGTACTTGTGCTCCAAATGCTTGATGTCCAGACCCACCCAGTTGACCGTTTGGTTGTCGAGCAGCGCGGCGAGGCGACGCGGCCAGGCGCCCGAGGTGTGCAGCCCCACCTCGAAACCGAGATCCCGAATCTGGTTCATCGCCTCTGGCAGCCCGGCGGAGAGCAGCGGCTCGCCTCCGGAGAACACCACGCCGTCCAAAAGACCTTGTCGTCGGGCCAAAAAAGAAACGACCTGCGCCCACGGCATCACCCCAGCCCCGCGCGGGTCAAGGATGTCCTTGTTGTGGCAATACGTGCAGCGCAGCGGGCACCCCTGCAGAAACACCACAGCCGCGAGTTTGCCGGGCCAGTCAGTTGTGGATAACTTGACCAGCCCAGCAACCGTGGGCTCGGGCGTAGGGGCGCCAGGCATGGGAACACCAGGCGGGGGCGCGACCGGAGTGGGCACTAGCGGGCGGTGGCGTATTCGGTCATGGACGCCGTTACGGTAGGGGTGGGGACGAGTTCGGGGGCGGCGAACGGGGTGCGCTCGTGGAACTCGCCCTGCTTGCCGGTGTTGAAGCTGGAAACTGGCCGCAGGTAGCCCATGACGCGCGTCCAAACCTCGCACGCGCGCTGGCAGGTGGGGCAGGTGTGCTGCTCGCCCACAAGGTAGCCGTGCACCTCGCACACGGAGAACGTGGGGGTTATGGTCAGGTAAGGCAGGCGGAAGTTCTCCAGCGAACGGCGCACCAACGACTTGCAGGCTTCGGCGTTGGCGAGGCGCTCCCCCAGGTACAGGTGCAGCACGGTGCCGCCGGTGTATTTGGTCTGCAATTCCTCTTGCGCCTCTAGCGCCTCGAAAGGATCGTCAGTGAAGTTCACCGGCAACTGCGAGGAATTAGTGTAATAAGGCTCAGCGGCAGTGCCCGCTTGAATAATATTGGTGAACCGCGCCTTATCTTCCCGGGCAAAACGATAAGTGGTGCCCTCGGCCGGGGTGGCCTCAAGATTGTAAAGGTTGCCGGTGCGTTCTTGGGCGATAACCATTTGTTCACGAATGTGATCCAACAATTCCAAAGCCATCAAACGGCCCCCAGGAGTTGTGATGTCCTCACGATCCTCAGTGAAATTCCGAATCATTTCGTTCACCCCATTTATGCCAATGGTGGAGAAATGGCTCGATAAAGACCCAAGATAACGGCGGGTGTACGGGAATAAACCGTCATCAATTAGTTGCTGCACCATTAGGCGCTTTGCTTCTAGGGAATCCACCGAAATCTCAATCAGGTGATCCAGGGCGGACAGCAGGGCAGCCCACGGCCCGCGTTCCTCCGCCTCGGGGTGCATGATTTCGGGGGTGACCAGGCCGCCGTAACCGTAAGCGTGACTCACCGCGCCCAGGTGCTCGGCGCCGTTGGGCCCGTACAGGTAGCCGAGCCGGGCCAGGTTGAGCGTGACCACGCCAATCGAGCCAGTCTGCTCGCCCGAACCGAACAGGCCGTTGCCGCGCTTGAGCAGTTCGCGCAAGTCCAGTTGCAGGCGGCAACACATGGAGCGGACATCGCCCGGGTTCAGTTCGGAAGAAACAAAGTTCTGGAAATAGGGGGTGCCGTATTTCGCGGTCATCTCAAAGATGGCGTCAGCAACTGGGGATTCCCAATCGAAATCTTTGGTGATGTTGTAGGTGGGGATTGGGAAAGTGAAAGCTCTGCCGGTGGCGTCCCCTGCCGTCATTACCGCAACGAAAGCGCGGTTAATCAAAGCCATTTCGGGAGCCAATTCACCGTAAGTGAAATCGCAGATGTCTTCCCCCACCATCGGGTATTCGTCCTTGAAATCATCGGGACAAATCAAATCGAAAGTCAAATTAGTGAATGGGGTTTGCGTGCCCCAACGAGAAGGCACATTCAGGTTGTACACCAATTCTTGAATACCCTGATGAACCTGATCGTAATTGAGGTTGTCCAAGCGCACATACGGGGCCAGCAGTGTGTCGAAGGATGAGAACGCCTGTGCCCCCGCCCATTCGTTTTGCAGCGTGCCGAAGAAGTTTACGATCTGCCCCAGCGCTGAAGAGAAGTGCTTGGCCGGGCCGCTCTCAATCTTGCCCGGCACCCCGCCAAAGCCCTCGTGCAGCAGTTGGCGCAGCGACCACCCGGCGCAGTACCCGCCCAGCACGTCCAGATCGTGAATGTGCAGGTCACCGTTGCGGTGTGCGGCGCCCACCTCGGCGGAATACACCTCGTCAAGCCAGTAGTTTGCAGTGACTTTGCCGGAAACGTTGAGGATGAGGCCGCCCAGCGAGAACCCTTGGTTGGCGTTGGCTCGCACTCGCCAGTCAGAGCGGTCCAGATACTCCTCAACTGTTTGCTTCACGTCAATGCTGCGGCCCATGAGTTCCCTCCATGCTGTAATTACCTCGTTGTAGTTATAGCTTACACCCCTACATGTTGGGGCGGGAATCCGACACGCCACTACATCTAGTTTTCCGGCGCGAATCTGGCGGGCCGCTGGTGCCTTCGCGGTTGCGCCGGGGTTTAGGCGTGGTTTCGACGGCGTTTCGCGGTGGGTTCGACAGCGTCTCGGTGTGGTTTCGACAGGCTCAACCACCGGAGGCGCGGCTCAACCGCCGGGTTTCGGCGTGGTTTCGGTGACCGACGCAGCCCGAGGGTAGAGTCCGCTTGCGGATTCTACCGAGGCCAGGAGGGAGCAGGGAGCGGAGCGACCGCCACAGGCTCAACCAACGGGGCGGCTCAACCACCGGAGGCGCGGCTCAACCGCCGGAAACCCCGCTACTGCTTGGGCAGCGGCAGCGTTATCTCCACCTGAGCGCCCGTGCCACCCGATGAGAAAGGCACAACAGCGCGCGCAGGCGACCAGACGCGCAAACTCCCGCCGCGCATCTGAACCCGCTCCACGTGCCGAGTGAAACCAGTGCTCCCGGCGCCGGACTCGTCACGAGCGGCCCCGCCCCGAATCCGTTCCAGCGCAGCCGTGACGTCAGGCCCGTCAACCCCACCCGCCGGGAAGCGCGCGGGATCCAACCCACGCCCATTATCGGCTATGGTCACCCGAAACTCGGGCGCGCCACCCGGCCCGCTCGCATCCAGCTCCATGTTGAGTGCCAGGGCGGTGGCCCCGCCGTGCTTGAGCGCGTTGGTGATGGCTTCCTCGACGGCGGTGACCACCACCAGGCGCTCCGCCAGGGGCATGAACGGCCCGCCGCCCTTGACCAACTCGGCCAGGTGCGGCCCCATGGTTAGGGTGGTCTGAATCTGCGGCGGCAGCCGATACACCATTGCCTCGATGGCCCGCACCGTGCCCAACTCGATGCCCGCCGGGAACAGGGTGTGGGCCAGATCGCGCACCTCGTGTTCCCGCAGGGTGTCCAACTCCCAGGCCAGGGTGTCCAGTTCTTGGGCCAAAGTGATGTCGCCCTTGTTCCGCAGGCGCCGCGCCAGACCGTCCATCCCGGCGGTTATGCCGACCATGCGGTTTTGCAGGGCGCCGTGCAGCCGGTCGGAAACGAGGCGCCGCACCCGCATTTCCTCGGTTTGCAGCTCCTCTTGGATGGCTTGCACCCGCGCGTTGGAGGCGGCGAGGCGTTCGCGGTAGTCGGCGAAAAAGTGGGGAGAAATGCGTCGCACCAGCCACTGCGCCAGACCGTCGCGGAAACGACGCCGCCGCAGGGCGTTGTTGGGGCTTAGGTGCGCCATGTGCGCCCGGTCTGCTCAAGGAAAGCCAACACGGCGGCGACGCGGCGGTTTTGGCCCTCGCCGTCGAGGCCCAGGCGCTGGTATATGGCCGCGAGGTGACTTTCGACTGAGCGCGAGTTGATGCCTAGTTGTTCGGCGGCGGCCTCATTGGATAGCCCTTCGGCTACGAGGCGCAGCACTGCGAATTGGGCGGTGGTGAGCCTGGACACGGCGGTTCCGGCGCGCGGTTCGGAGCGTTGCACCAGGTAGGGGTCAATCACCACTTTGCCGGCTGCGGTGGCGCGGATGGCGTTAATCAGTACTTCACGCGCGAAGGTGGAACGCTTCGACAAGTAACTCCACGGTTTCGGAACCTCTTTTTGGATGGTCTCGAACAGGCCCAGCACGTCAATCGCGGACAGCAACATGATGCACAGGTCGGGGTCATTGCGTTGCAGTTGCGCGCCTAGGGAAACGCCGTTGCCGTCGGCCAGGTGTACGTCAAGGATGGCGACGTCAATGCTGCCGGGGGTGAAAACGAGTTGAGCTTCGGCCACTCCGGCCACCGCCTGCACTACGGTGATTCCCTCTTGGGCGCTGATTGACGCTTCGAGCATACCGCGCATGACGGCCTCGTCCTCCACGATACCAACGCGTATCTGCTGCTCTGCCGTCACGCATTACATCATAGCGTGTCGCAAAATGTCTTTTGCGCATCGGCGCCCGAATCGCTAGTGTTTTGGCCGAAATCTCCGGAAACCGCCCACTGTATAACTTAGTTGGCAGTGGTTTTAGGCTTCTGTCGAAGCGGAGCCAAGTGTTCAAGG
>JAITCS010000071.1 GCA_031282935.1 Cellulomonadaceae bacterium | reverse complement strand
GGGGCGCTATGGTGACGTATTTGGGCCTGGGGTTAATTTGGCTTCTCGGATTAGTCAATTAGCTAATCCGTCTTGCTTACTTGTCGATGCCCCGACCGCTGAGCTGTTAGCTGACGATGATCGCTATATTCTTACTCCCTTTGGGGAAACTGAGGTTCGCGGAGTTGGGGTAGTCGATTTAGTTCAAGTTGATTCGGTGGTGCGCCCTTCGCAGCGGATTACGCAGTGACTTTGCTTTTATCTGAGGGTTAACTAAGGCGGGCTGTTTTAGCGACGGGTTAGCAACGTTAACACTTCGCTATGCGTGGTGTTCGGGAACATATCGAATAGTTGCGCCTTTACTATTTGATAGTTAGGCAATTCTGAAATGTCTTTTGCCAACGTCGTTGGGTTGCAACTGGAATACAGAATTGTCGGAATACCTGATTTGTTTAGCCATTGAACTAAATCGGTTCCTAAACCTCGGCGCGGCGGGTTGACAATGACCGCGTCCGGTAATCCGGTGTTAGGGCTTGAGATACTATGAGTGTTCGCGAATAAAGTCGCATCCTCGCTGCGAAATGTCAAGTCAAGGTTAGGGATGTTCTTGACCAAAGCGTCGCGTGCTTTGTTAGCGTTGGAAATAGCGTCACCGCTGATTTCGACCCCAGTTATTTGGCGCCCTGGCCGTGCCACAGCCATCGCGAAACCACCGATCCCGCAATACAAGTCCCAGATAGTGGAAGGCCTCACCTCAGAAAGCCAACTCGTGGCCTGAGCGTAAAGGCGACTTGCGATGTAGGTGTTAGTCTGAAAGAAAGACTGGGGGCCAACGTAGAGAGTTAGTTCATCACTAATGTGGAAAGGCAAAGCGGTTTCGTCGGATAGCACGATTTCCACGCCACCTTGGACAACGGCTTTATGCTCAGGATGAATGTTCAAGCTAACTACGCGAAGATTTGGTAATTGCTCCTGTAGATTTGGCAGTTTTGATCGGATGCGAGCTTCGGTGGCCCTTGATCGCAGCACGAACTGAATCATCAGATCATTGCTTGGGGAACAGGTAACAATAACATTCTTCAACTCGCCACGGTGCGCTGCGGTTTTTTGGCTGGTTTTCGTAAGCGCTGGCGTCAAATCGTAGGGCTGCAAATCCGCTAGCCTAATGAAATCGAGAATCGCGGGGAAAGCGGCCCGAATAGGTGGCAAATAGAGTGGACAATCAGTAAGGGACACGCCAAACGGGAGGCCCAAAACGGGATTAGCGGCAGTTCCGCTAACTACCATTTTGGCTTTATTGCGAAAATCCGACTGCGGCGAAGCGACAGGCGGAAACCAAACCTCAGCGCTCGCCAAATCGCCAAGCGCCGCCCGCACCGCTGCGTCTTTGCGCGCCAACTGGGCACCGTAGGGGAAACCGAGCAGCGGACACGAACCGCAGGTTTGGTCAGCGAAATGGCGACATTCCACCAGCCAACCATAACAGATTAGGGGCGCCCTAACGGATAAATCACGCCAGAAACCTAGCGTCCTTTCCGAGATAGACAAGGATAATCAGAATGTCGGGAATCTTGACCGGCTTTGCGGTGATCGGGTTGCTAATCACTGTTGGCTATTTGTGTGCCCGTTACGGCGTTACCGGGCCTGGTCAGGTTACCCAAAAAGCGCTCAACAAGATTTCGTTTCTGATTGCGATCCCGGCTTTAGTGTTCACCGTGATAGCGGAAACCCCGCTGCGGTTTCTCTGGGGGCCAGTGGTTGCAATCCAGGCGATTGTGGCGGCAGCGGCGGCGGTGCTCTATTTGGTTGGCACTCGGGTAATTCGTGCTGGTCAGCACAGCAAAGCCGATTTGATTGTGGGGGCCACGGCTTCTGGGTACATTAATAGCAATAATATGGGGTTCCCGATAGCGGTATTTGTGTTAGGTAATCCGCAAGCGGTCGTGCCCGTTTTGCTGCTGAACTTATTGATAATTGCGCCGATAATGCTGATGTTGCTTGATGTGGTTACCTCGGGGAAAGTGTCGTGGAAACTTATTCTGTTGCAACCCGTCAGGAACCCGCTGATTTTGGCATCCATTATCGGGGCGGTAGTATCGGCAACGGGGTGGCGAGTGCCGCAATACCTTTGGGAGCCGTTGCGCACTTTAGGTAATGCCGCTATTCCAATGATGTTGATGGCTTTTGGTATGTCTTTAGTAGGGGCTAAGCCTATGCAGGCTGGGAAAGCCCCCCGGCGAGCCATCGTATTGGCTGCACTGATTAAATCCCTAATTATGCCAACGCTCGCTTTTGTGTTGGCGAGATTCATATTCAATTTGCCGCCCCATGGAGTGTTTTCCTCTGTAATAATTGCGGCCTTACCCACGGCGCAAAACATCTACAATTATGCGGCCCGATACGGGAAAGGCGAATTGTTAGCGCGCGATATCATCTTGCTTACCACTGCGATATCGCCGGTCACTTTGATTTGGGCTGCCGCAATGCTGAACTAATTTGGCCCACGATGATTTGGTTCCTAGTGAAACGGAACTAGCCTCGGCGTTCCCCGCGTAACTCGTCTATTTCGCGCCGCTCGCGTTTGGTGGGACGCCCGGCTCCGCGATCCCGCATACCCACCCCGAGCAGGTCTTGAGTCCAGGCTTCACGGGTGGGCAGCGGTGGGGAATTGTCCTCGTACGCGCCCGCAGCCAGGGGTGCGCCAACTCGTTTCGGCAGCAATTCGGCCACGATTACCTCGCGCTCCCGCATCGGTTCTCGCCAGTTTATGCGATCTCCGATTTTGACCTGCGACGCCGGTTTGGCGCTCACATCGTTCAGATAGACCCGCCCTGTGCGCAGCAGGGTGGCAGCGGCAGCCCGAGTTTTGAACAGGCGCACTGCCCAAAGCCAAACGTCAATGCGCATAACAGAACAATAGCCCATCCCAACAGAATCAGGGGTGGGGTTTTTCGAGTTGTTGGAATTGTTGGGTATTGCTGCGCGGGCGTAGTACCCTGTTTGGTATGCGAGGTTCTCGATGACTACCCAGGCGAACAACGGTGCGCGCCCAAGCCAGGCTCTTGGAAATGGAGATGCCAGCCAGGAACTGACCCTGGAAATCGGGGCGGTGGCACACGGCGGGCATTGTGTCACCCGGATTTCGGAGGCCGGGCCGGATAAAGGGCGGGTCGTGTTTGTGCGCCACGCGCTCCCCGGCGAAACCGTGCGGGCGCGGGTTACGGAAAAAGGCAAGGTGTGGCGAGCTGACTGCCTTGAAGTGCTGGCGAATCCTTCGCCGTACCGTGTTCCGTCGCGGTGGCCGGAAGCGGGGCCGGGGGGAGTTGGCGGCGGAGAACTTGCCCATGTCAGTTCGCAGGGGCAGCGGCGCTGGAAGGCGGCCGTGGTGCGGGAGCAGTTGCAGCGTTTGGCGGGGTTGGACGTTTCAGAGTTTGCACCTGCGCTGGATGTTGACGCAAACACCCTAGAGGGGGAATCACCTGGGGTCGAATCGGTTTCCGAGGCGGGATACGAAAGTGGATATCGGACAAGAATAGAGTTTGTCACAGATGAGAATGGGCACCCCGCAATGGCGGGCCATCGTAGCAATCAGTTTGTCCCTTTAGCGAGTGTACCGCTGGCGACGCCCGCGCTAGCGGATTTCTTGGAAAACAAGGGTACTTGGCGTGGCGAACTGCCCAGCAATTCTAGGCTCACAGCGGTAGTGCCCAATGGCCGTAGCGCGGCAGAGGGAGTGCTGCTCGCGGTGGAGAATCATCCAACACCGAAACAGCCAACACCGAAACAACCAACACAGAATAATTCGCCAGCACCTCAGCCTAATGCTAAGCACCCAAAGCGCCCAACCAGCACGGAGCCAATCACCAAGGAGCGAGCAAGCACAGACTCTACAGTGGTTGAAACGGTGCAACTAGGGGATACCACATATCAGTATCAGGTGGCCGCAGATGGGTTCTGGCAAGTGCATGACCAAGCGCCCGCCTGGCTAGTACAGTGGGTGCTTGAGGCTGCGGCGTTGAGTGCCGGTCAGCGGGTGCTCGACCTCTACGCCGGGGCTGGCCTGTTCACGGTGCCGCTCGCCGCAGCCGTTGGCCCCGGAGGCGAAGTAAAGGCCGTTGAGGGGGATAGAGAAGCTGTCGCAAACGCTGCGCTAAACGCCAAGGAGTATCCGCAAGTTTCCGTGATAAACAGCGGCGTTTTGCAGGCCCTCACTCCGAGGCGCAAGAACTCAAAGCAAGGCACCAAAAAGACCCGCAAAGAATCAGAACTGCTAAGCGAGAAGCCTTACGATGTCGTTGTCCTTGACCCACCGCGCGTAGGGGCCGGGCAGCAGGTCATCCAAAAAGTCGCTGCCCTCAAACCCAAACGAATCGTATATGTGGCTTGCGACCCGGCTGCTTTAGCCCGCGACATCGCCTACCTCGCCCCTTACGGTTACCGCATGACAGCGCTCAAAGCAGCCGACCTGTTCCCACATACCCATCATGTCGAATGTGTGGCAACCCTGGAATTGACCTTAACCAACTAAGGCAGGGAGCGGCGAACCGCCGCAGCCAAGTCCGGGTCAGCCTGGGAATCCCACTCAACGCCGTTGATCAACACCATCGGCACATGGGAAACCATCAACGTCTGTGCATTGGACATGAAAGCGTCGAGGTTGGCGCTCTGATTGGCTAGTATCTGCGCCATCGGCGGTAGGTTGGTGCCCGTTTCGGCATTGATCATTTCGACCACAGCGTCCCCGATCAGGCCGTCACCTTGGTGCGCCAACAGTGCTTTACTCACGGCCCAGGTGCTCTGCGGGTGTGTGGCGGCGGTTTCCAAGAACACTGAGGCTGCCAGCGTGGACCAGCCACTACGGTCACCGGAACGATCCAAGAAACTCACCGGATGGTAACGCACTGAAATGTTCGGATCGGATGCCAACGCGATCAAGGTATCGCCATGATTCTCAGCGAATTGGCGACAGAATGGGCAAGAGAAGTCGGAGAATAGGTCAACAACCACCGGCGCGGCGTAACCGGGCACAAAAGCGCCGTTGGCGTCTATCGGGAGACCGACAATCGGGTCAATCACCCCAACCTCAGCGGTGGGCACCGCGATGGGCCTCGAATCGGTTTCAAGCCGCGAGCCAGTACGGCTACCCAAGGCCACCACCAGTATTCCGGCGAATAGCGCCAAGGTCGCTAAACCGGCAATGACTCGGATGAGGTTTTCTTGCAGCCACGACGCACTAGAGCGGGGTGCACCGGAACGGGGTGCGCCGCCAGTGGAACCCGCCGCAGGCCCGTAACCGGAGCGATTTGGCCGGATCTGGGTGACCGAATTGGACACGGTGTTAGGCGCCCCCGAGGCGGGGCGCACCCGCGTTTCCGTTGTATTGCTCATTGCCATTTGCCTCCAACCCACTCAATTATCCTTTCCGTACTATCGCACACCCCACGGACAAGAACGATGTCCCAACCCGAAATCCCAGGCAGGTAGGCGTGTGCCGCCGGATGAAACGGCGTGCAATGGGCGTAAGCGGGCGGCGAAGACGGCGTAGGCGCGACGATTCTTTAGCCAATTACCCAAACGACACTAGAATATATGCACCGTTCCGCGATTTCTTTTGGAATATCCCCCGTTGGGGAAAGGCTCCCAACTTCAGTAAGTTCGCCGAACATAACGCCGTTCACACTATCGGAATCAAATTGCACGGCGCCGCTTGCTGCTACGAGAAATAGTTGGTCACTGCCAGATTCGCGCAGATAAAGGCAGTTATCATCTCCAATGGTAAAGGTAACCCAGAACGGAATCGCTGGCTGAGTTCGGCTCCCATGCGCGATGACATAACAGAAATCATCAAGGCACCCTATTGTATTGGTTATCGGGGGATTGGTTACGGTGGAATTGACGGCAGGCTCCGTAATGAAAGTGTCATGGTCCAGGTTCGGCACAGCACAACCAGCGGCCAACTGGGCAAACAGCAGGCCACTAAATAACGGAACCAGATTACGCCGAGGCAAGACGGCGATGAACGGATAAACCAATCGCACATGCGGCCGCGCCAATGGCAGCGCCCAGACTGTTTCGCCATAAATCGTCAATGGAGGTAACGCGCCCCGGCAAATGCAGTTGCGCAACTTCAATAGCCGCTGATAATGCGGCACCCAATAGTGTTATCTGCACTGCGATTGCGGGTAATGAGGGGCCGGTGGTGATATTTCCATCGTGAATGATTTCATGCCAATCGCCTAAAAGCCACACCCCAAATACGCCAAACGGCACGAACATGATCACGTTTGCGGTGGCTTCCAAAACCCCGAAAGTGAGCGGAATACCAAGGCTGTGGGCAGTTCGGATGATCGCCTGCGCCCACACCGGCACTTCGGTTCGAGCCAAATTGGGCCACAGGGTCAAGGCCAGCACTCCGGCCAGATAGACCACCGATGAGACTTTCAGGATTCGCACTGCCCCATCCTACGCTGCGGACGCGGGCACTGGCAA